>DAOWFO010000086.1 GCA_030637965.1 Thermoplasmata archaeon | reverse complement strand
AAGAATAATACAGGGAGAAATCAGATCAAGAGTCAAACCACCAAAGTTATTGTTTAAAGCTGCATCTATTCAAAGTGAGTCCAGAAAGATACACTATGCAATTGAACTCCTCCAAACTCAGGGCGTAAACGCATTAAAAAACTATTTTCAAAGAATGGGAAAAGAAGCTAATTCAAAGGGAAGTAGCAAATCATCAAGAACAATAATGGCAGATAATAACATTTTAGAGGCTGTTGCGTATGTAAAATCCCTTGATATTGAACACCCTAAACTAAAGGAAATTGTTAATATTGTAAAACATCAATTAAGCGAAAAACCAGATTCTAGAATTATTGTTTTTACTCATTATCGAGATACATCTTTAAAGGTAACAAATATGCTTAATGATGTTGAAAATGCTCGTCCTGTAAGATTTGTTGGACAAGCAGTTAGAGATGAAGACAAAGGTCTTACTCAAAAACAACAGTCTGAAGTTATAAGAAAATTCAAGAAAGGAGAATATAACATACTAATAGCAACGTCTGTTGCTGAAGAAGGACTCGACATTCCATCTACTGAATTAGTGTTGTTTTACGAACCTATTCCATCAGAAATTCGAAATATTCAGAGAAGGGGAAGAACCGGACGTAAGATGACAGGAAATGTTATTATACTTATTACCAAAGGGACTTCTGATGAGGGCTATTTTTGGGCATCAAAAAGAAGAGAGAAACTCATGAGATCTGAACTTGAGTTGTTGCGTTCTAAAATTAGTAAAAAATTCGAAGACGGTAAGTCAATATATGAGAAAAAAACTATAGAAACACCCAATCAAAAAACATTGATGGATTATCATAAAAAGGATACTACTGTAAAAATTGTTGTAGATCATAGGGAATATCGCTCTCAGGTTGCAAGAAATCTTGTAATAAAAGAAGTGCATGTTGAACCACAACAACTGGATGTGGGGGACTATATACTATCGTCACGTATAGGTGTCGAGCGAAAGAGTGTGGATGATTATTTAAATTCTTTAATCGATGGTAAGCTTTTTTTGCAAATATCAAGATTAAGAGATTCCTATTCGAGGCCTGTTCTTATATTGGAAGGGGAAGGTATTTTAACAAAACGTAATATAAATCACAATGCTATTTTTGGGAGTTTTGTATCGATAGTTGTAGATTTTGGTATTCCTATTCTTACTACTAAGGATAGTATTGAGACAGCTGATTTGTTGTATGTTATGGCTAAAAGAGAGCAAAGAGAAGACAAGAAATCAGTTGCTATACGTGGGGAAAAAACCTCGATGTCAATAAAAGAACGCCAGCAGTTTGTTTTAGAAGGCCTTCCTAATGTATCATCTGTTATTGCTAAAAGATTACTAGATCACTTTGGCAGTATTAGGGCAATTGTAATTGCATCTGAAAAGGAACTTCAAGAAGTTAACGGTGTTGGAAAACAAATTGCAACTAAAATATTTGCACTTCTTAATGCCCAATACGATAGGGAATAAGTCATACCAAATATTTTTATCCTAAACTATATTACACTGGTAAATTAACTAAGGGTGATTAGCTATGTCAGATGACATAATTATACAAGTATGTGATGGATTGGATATGCTTAATGAAGATAATTCAATTCCAAGAAATATTAGACGGGGGGCAGAAGAAGTAAAGAATGTTTTACTTAATGAATCAGATCCTTTGGATGTTAGAGTGGCTACTGCAACATCACGTCTTGATGAATTAGCAAATGATTCAAATATACCTCTACATGGTAGAACTCTTATTTGGAATATTATGAGCCGATTAGAGGAGTTGGCATAATTTTTTCAAAATTAAAAAAAAACAGAAAGTTAATTATTGAAGATTAAAGGAATAAAATAGACTAATCTGGTGGGAGATATTATTTATGATTAGGATTGGACAAGCGGGAATACCCCTTTCTTGTAAAGGTAGAACAAATAAAGATGGGTTGATTTATACAAAAGAAATTCTTGATTTAAATGCCATGGAAATACAATTTGTACGTGGATTGTATGTTATGGGTGATGAAGAAGCACAGTTTATGAGAGATTATTCTGAGGAAAATGATGTAGAGTTACATGTTCATGCGCCGTACTATCTTAATTTTGCTGACGATGATGAAATTGATCTCAGTTTTGAAAAGGCATTATTTTCAGCTAAAATTGCAGAAAAAATGGGGGCAAAAACGGTAGTTCTTCATCCTGGGTATTATGGGGATAAAAATGAGAGGAAGACATTAAAGAACATTACTAAAAACATTAAAAAACTTCATCGCGTATTTAAAAGGGAAAAGATCAAAGTAGATATTGGCATTGAAACAATGGGCAAGCAAAAGGTTTTTGGTTCCTTAGATGAAGTAATAGATGTTTGTAGTAGTGTAAAAAATATTGTACCTGTAATAAATGTTGCACATATACATGCTAGAGGCAATGGTTCTCTACAAAAACAGGAAGATTTCGAAGAGATTTTTGAAAAATTGAAAAAACTAAAATTGAAACATTATCTAATTCATATTACAGGGGCTTTATATGAAAATGGTAGCGAACAATATCACCTTCCGATAAAGAAGGGAGATATGTCTATAGCCCCTTTGATCGATGAAATTATCGAAAATAATTACAATGTGACTTTAATTTCAGAATCACCTCTTTTAGAGCATGATGCAGTCTATATCAGATTGCAGGTTGAGAAGGCTATTATGAAGAGAACAGGCCGAGAAGAGGCAGATTACCGAGACATTGAGAAGAAAAAATGGATCAAAAGTTAGTTAGAGAGGTTACATGGAGCTCGTTATGACTAAAGAAATTGTCTTCAATGAATCGATTGAATACATACAGCGTAAGATAAATGATATTTTAAATCGTGTATCTCAGAAAGATATCGACAAAGTGAAAAATCTGTTTTTTAATTCTAACCATATATTTGTATATGGGGCGGGTAGATCTGGTCTTGTTGCAAAGGCATTTGCTATTAGACTTGTTCATCTTGGTTTTCAGACCTTTGTAATTGGGGATACCATTACAGTTCCAGTTCAAAAGGGAGATCTGGTGGTAATTATTTCTGGTTCTGGTGAAACCATTCCTGCTGTGATGACGGCCGAGATTGCCGATGATCTTGGAGCTAGTGTAATATCTATTACAGGGAAGAAAAAATCAGAGATAGCAAAATATGCAGATGTGACCTTGTTTATATCTGCAAATTGTAAAGATTCTGAAAGAAAGCGATACGCTCCATTAGGTACTCTTTTTGAAGCAAGTGTATGGATTTTGTTAGATGGTATTGTAGCTGATCTTTTATATAGTAAAAAGGAAACTGAAGAGACAATGCGAAAGCGTCATGCTACTCTTGAACATTGAACTGTAATTATTACAGTTGGTACTCATTTTTATATAAGCAATCGCGTTATAATCTATATATGATTAATAGTTACAGATTTATTTCTATTTTAGTATTTCCCACCATTTTTCTTACAATTTTTTCAGTTATGGTTATCGGAAATCCAATTCCCGTTTATCCTGATATAGAGTCAGTTTCTATGGGTCTAGAAAATATTGGTAGTCTAAATGTCTTTTGGATTGCACTTGTTTTTATGATTGATTTTTGTATAAACATTTTCATAGTTTATAGTGGAATATATCTGTTGTATTATTTAGGACGTATAATAAACGAAGACATTTTCGATTTTCCAAAGAAAATTTTTCTTACTTCATTACTTGTTATTAGTTTAGTTGGTTTATTTTCCGAAATGATATTTGGAACATTGTTTTTAGGACTATTAATGGCGCTATTAACAATTTTCATATCATATGTAATTGTTGCAAAATCCTTGCTTAAATTTGATTGGACTAATAGTTTTCTACTGGCTCTATTTGCATTATTTGTCAATATTATTTTCTGGTTGGTTATTTTTACGATATAGTTTCTTTGATTTTATAACAAATTATAAGGTTTAAAAAAATGTAGATTAGTAGTTTTAATTGTCTCTACCACAGTTTTATAAACTTCTTATCAATTACATTCCTTTAAGGGATTTTTAATGGTGAAAGACGATAAGGATAAGATTGATGATTTGCCAGGTGTAGGTCCTGCTACTGCAGAAAAACTGAAGGATGCAGGTT
>DAOWFO010000003.1 GCA_030637965.1 Thermoplasmata archaeon | reverse complement strand
CTTAAATACTTTCAGCAATCCTATATTTAGGAATATAAACTAAAAATTCAATATTACATATAACACGACGAATAATATGGGGGAACTACCAGCAAAGGGTGCATCCTATCCCCTTTTCGCTGGTTTTTCTGTCAATTTTAATTTCTAATTTAACTTTGAAACATTTATTTTCTCTCTCAAATTGAGTTAATTGATTAACCTATCATATGATTCAAACTCGACTCCAATATTTTAATTGATGTTTTTACCTGCATATTCATCTGCGAATATTGTTTTATTAATTAGTATATCATTTTTTGTAATGTAGTTGAAATGGAAACTAAAAATAGGATTTATTACACTAATCCAATACAGATTCCTTTATTTGAAGAAGATGATGAAGGAAATTTAGAAGAATACAAATAATTTAAAACTTCTCAATTTCAATTGTATTAAAAATTTATTTTACTATTCCATGGTGGTAAATTTTAAAATTTTGGGGTAAATTGAGAGGTATTTATTTATTGAAATTGAAAGAAGAGGGATGGGTGTTATTAAAAATGATCAATAGGAGAAAATATTATTCTGAATGTTCTCAACCCACCTCTGATAATATTTTTGTAATTACTAATTTATAAAATTGACGGTTATTGTATCGACATACGTCGAAATTTTAATATTATAATAAAAAATTGCAGATATGTTCTCATACATACCTGCAAAATGATATACTTTTCAGCACTCAAGATCTTCATCATAGCCAAATAAGGCTCAGAAAGGGTTCGTTCATCACAAAATGGTAAACTAATTGGATATAATTTAAGATTTCTATTCATCCCATAAAATTCCAGATGGAATTTTTCCAGATATTCCTAATTTTATTAATATCTAGATTTATTAAAGTGGTTTTTCCATTATTGATAATCAATTGTTTTCTACTGGTAATACCAATTTTAATAAACGGTGTATTTTCTTTTTTTAATATTTTCTCAAAATCATTATTATATTGTTTTTCTACCTCTACAATCCATCGAGTGTTTGATTCTGAAAACAAAGTAAAATCGTCTCTTAAATCACTATTTATTTTTGAGATATCTACAGAGATACCAATATTTCCACCTATAGCCATCTCTGAGAGACATACCCCAATACCTCCTTCACTTACATCATGACATGAAGAAATATATTTCTTTTCAATATTTGTTAGAAGTCCATTCATACAATTTTTTAGAATTTTAATATCCGTTTTTGGAACAGTTCCTCCTTCAATATTAATTAATTTGTAGTATTCTGATCCACCGAGCTCTCTATTAGTTTTTTTCCCTACGAGATATAAAGTATTATCTTCCTTTTTAAAATCAGTTGTAATACATTTTCTAATATCTTGTACAAGACCTATTCCAACAAGTTCAGGGGTTGGTGGAACTGATGTATTTTGCGATTCGTTATAAAAACTTACATTTCCAGATACAAACGGTAATTTTAAGTCCCGAGCCATATCTCCAAGACCTCTACATGCTTCATAAAACTCCCCCATACGTTCAGGTTTTTCAGGATTTCCAAAATTTAGGCAGTCCAGAAGAGAATCAGGTTTTGATCCAACAGCAACGAGATTTCGGCATACCTCATCAACGGCAGCACGTGCTCCCATATATGGATTACGCTCCATGAAACGAGGATTAACATCTGCTGTTAATGCAATTCCTTTATATGAGTTTTCAAGTGGTTTTAAGACAGTTGCATCTCCATGCGATTCAGCATTAATCTTGCCTTGGAGAGGCTTAATAACGGTATTTCCACGAACTTCATGATCATACTGTCGTATCACCCATTCTTTTGATGCAATATTATGTGAAGAAAGTAATTTCTTTAAAATTTCATTTAAATCTGGAATTTCAAAATCTTTTTCCATTTTTCCATTTTTAAAAAAATCCGGGTTTTTATATGGTCTAATACAACTATCATAAACAGGTCCTCCAGTTAGAAATTTGAGATCCATTTCAAGAATTTTTTCTCCCTTGTAAAAAACTCGCGATATTTTCTCCTTTATTACTTTACCAACTGGTACTGCAATTACATCCCATTGTTTACATATATGTAAAACCTTATTAACGTTTTTAGGTTTTACAAGAAACATCATACGTTCTTGACTTTCAGAAACCCATATTTCCCAAGGTAGAAGTCCTTCTTCTTTAAGAGGAATATCATCAAGATATATTTCGGCTCCAAAACCTGCAGCATATGCTAACTCGCCACAAACACAAGAAAGACCACCCCCTCCAAAATCCTTTAAACCTTCCAACAATCCTTTTCTATTACATTCGAGTGTTGCATGTATAACTGGTTCCTTGGTAATTGGATCTCCAACCTGTACTGCTGATCTACTGCTATCTTCACTTTCATCAGTAAGTTCTGCAGATGCAAATGTTACACCGTGAATTCCATCACGCCCAGTTTTTCCACCTACATAGATATATACATTACCAGGTGCTTTAGCCCTGCTGAGGATCATTTCTTCCTTTTTCACAATACCTATACATCCTACATTAACAAGACAATTCCCGGTGTATCCTTTATGAAAATAAACTTGACCAGAAAGAGTAGGAATACCGATACGATTACCATAATCACGAATTCCATCAACAACGCCTTTAAACAAAAAAGTTGGATGTTTTACACCCTTTGGTAGTTTTTCAAATGGTAGATCTAATGGACCAAAAAATAGCGGATCTATGTATGCAATTGGTTGAGCTCCCATACATACTATATCACGAACAATACCGCCCACACCAGTTGCAGCACCACCATATGGTTCGATAGCAGAAGGATGATTATGCGACTCTAAGGCAGCACAATAATAATAATCTTCATCAAATTCGATTACCCCTGCATCTTCACGGGCAACAATTTTGTCTTCTTCTATTCCATAAATATTCTGTTTTAATGGTATCTTTGAAGATTTATAGCAGCAATGTTCTGACCATGCCTGTCCCAAAGCTTCAAGTTCTATATCTGTTGGAATTCTTTTTTTACTTTTAAAATAATCTTTAATATTTTTCATTTCTTCTTTAGAAAGAGCAAGCCCCATCTTATTACTGATATCTTGTAGATTATCATCTGATGCTGAAAACAGATCTACATCAAAAAAGTCAAAAGAAACTTTTCTTTTTATAAATAAACTATCGATGTTCATATTAATTTGTACTCCCCCATATTATTTCTAACCATCCATAATTTTTATCTCATAGGTGTGAATAACTGGATTTGTTAGTAATCGTTGGCATATTTGTTCAACATCTCTTATTACATCATTTTTGTTTTCTCCATCTATTAATAGATCAAATGTTCTTATGGTTTTAGCATTTTTAACGTTTTCAAAACCAAGTAAATGTAATGCTTTGAGTGTATTAGCACCTTCTGGATCTGAAACCCCTTCTTTCAATTTTATAGTTACTTTAACTTCAAACATTATAACCTCTGACGAAAATCAAATAATCCGTTGATTAAGTTATCGCTTTTCATAACCTTTTTAATATTTCTTTAATCTTTTTTCTAAAATCATCAATACTTCCATTATTTAAAATTACAATATCTGCTGATGCAATAACACTGCCAAGTCCCCAACCTAATTCTCTTTGATCTCGTTCTTTTAATTTTTTAACATCTTTACTGTCATCTTTTCTTCTTCTTTCTAAGGCTCTTTTCCGTCTCGTTTCCTCTGAGGTTTCAACAGCAATAACAACAAAGTTATCCCCCAATTCACTTTTAAAAACTTCAATTTCTTCAACATTGCGAATCCCATCAATAACAATAGAATCTATATTGCCCATTGTCTTGATTTTGTTAATTGTTTTTATTGCCCAAATGCCCCGTCCATGCTTTTCCCGCATTTGATTAGCTATAGTTCCTACGTTATTATCGTTCAATTTTAACCCACGCTTATTCACTTCATTCCAAACCATATCACCCATTCTAATCATCGGAATTTCAGCTTCTTTTGTAACCTTTACTGCTTCAGTTTTTCCGGCAAAAGGCATACCTGTAAATGCAATTATTTTCATTTTTTCCCTTT
Source organism: Thermoplasmata archaeon (assembly GCA_030637965.1). GTDB lineage: Archaea > Thermoplasmatota > E2 > DHVEG-1 > DHVEG-1 > DAOWHD01. The sequence goes on along the minus strand of DAOWFO010000003.1, from coordinate 1,135 downwards.
AAAATATAAATCTTATGCAGGAGGAGCGATTCGAACGCTCGAAGACCTACGTCACAGGGTCCTAAGCCCTGCCCCTTTGACCACTCGGGTACCCCTGCATATAAACACCCTAATACAAATTACAATCAAAAACCTTTTTGAATTTTTCTATGAATTTCTTTAATTATTCTCTCTTTACTAAAAGTTGTTTCTCACCATACTTTTCATAGCATTTCGAACAAAACTTTCTTGAGATTAGGGAATGGAGATGTTCTTTTACCCCTTCTTCAAGGTGATAAACTTCCCCCTCTAACATCTTTATTTTGCAATTTGTACAAATTTCAGGAAATTTAACAATTTTTTTTACTAAATGAGTTTCAATTTCCATCTGAATTATATTATCACCTTATTATGATTAGTTATACTATTTATAAAATTTTTCTTAAATAATATGATTAATATGATTTTTAATATTTAGATGTCTATATTTACAAAAAATATTTATATTATATTTCTGCTAGCCTATAGTGGAATAACTGAATTAAGGTATATTGGGGGATTGCGGTTATTGGCAGATAAACTGGTTTTAACCAGTTTGAATAGTGTTATTAACTATCGATTCTAATATCACAAAAAGACGGATGTAACCTTTAAATACAATTAGAGTATACCTTTTAAATCCAAATCAAAACCCGGACCTTTCCGGTCGACCCACGAGGGTGAGGCATCAACTCACAACAATGAACGGGTTTTTCAGTTCTGGGTTACAAATAATATATGTGGAGGTTCAAGAAAATCAAGAATATCCTTGAAGGATTTTCTTGCGCGCTCTTGAATCTGACGATTGACGTGTGTTGGTGAAATTTGATTCACCCACCAATTCCAAAATAATAATAAAAATAATATTAATAGTGTGCCAGATTCCGGTTGATCCTGCCGGAGGTCACTGCTATTGGGATTCGACTAAGCCATGCGAGTCGAGAGGGTTCGGCCCTCGGCGAACTGCTCAGTAACACGTGGATAATTTGCCCTTAGGTGGAGGATAATCTCGGGAAACTGAGAATAATACTCCATAGATCTAGGATGCTGGAATGCACTTAGATTGAAAGTTCCGGCGCCTAAGGATAAGTCTGCGGACTATCAGGTTGTAGTCAGG
>DAOWFO010000063.1 GCA_030637965.1 Thermoplasmata archaeon | reverse complement strand
TTAGTTCGCTAAATGAAAAAAAGAAAAATAATAATCATAAATCCAACACTGATGAAAAAACAGAAACGAATCCTGATAAATTTCAGGATGAAGCAGAAAAAAGGATAGACGCATTAATTGCAGAATATGAAAAAGAAACAAAGCCCAAGAAATCTAATTCTATCCAAGAAAAGAAAATTAAAGATACTACGAAAACAATAGTAGAAACAAGAGAACACATCAAAAAAAAGCCAGATATGACCTACCTTAAAACTGAGGCTAAATCAGAAGATGTCATTGATGCGTTAAAACCTTTACATTCAAAAGAAGAACTTCTCGAAATTAAAAAACCAAGGGAAATTACTGAAATAAAATATTCAAAAGAGAGGAGTTCTTTAAATCAAAAATCTACTAGTCCTACTAGAAAAACTTATCTTGCTGGTATGAAACTTCCCCGTATAAAAATTAGAAGTAAAGGCGCAATGAAAAGATTGAAAAAAAAGAAAAATAAAACAAAGCAAGAAATTCAATATCAAAATTCATCTGATATTACAAAAAGTGAAATAAATAAGGAGGAAAAAATGAATTTGAAAGAGGATATTAAAGCTAAGACAAATGGGAAAGAAAAAATCTGGCATTTAAATTCGGATGAAGCCGAAAAACACAAAACTTTAAGATTTGAAGAAAGACAAAAGAAAAAAACTAAAGATTTGGTACCTGGCATGCAACAGTATATAATCGAAAAAAAAGAAGTAGAAAAGGAAAACCCATTATTTGATGAAGATATCAAAAATGTTTTAGCAATAACTGATAATCTTCTTGGGAAATTGCCCGAAGAAGTTATAGATGAATTTGTTAAATCTAAAGATTATGAATTATATGAAAAAGTAATAAAAAAATATAAAATCAAGTGATAATCATGGGACTTTTAGAAAAAGCAAAACAAAAAAAACAGGCCCTAGATGTACCAGATATTATAATAAAAACAGAATTAAAGGATGAGGATCTAAAAGAACAAGTTATGTCACTAGATCTTCAAGGCGAATCAAAACATGATGCGGAAAAACTCTCGGTTGAGAATGGATTCACAAAAACTAATATATTAAAAAAAGTTGGGGATCAAAAATCAGAGGGAGTACACTCGAAATTTAAAGATTACGAAACTAAACAAAAAGAAATAATCGATGAAAGGAAAGGTTTTGGTTGGAAAGGACTTGGTAGTAGAAGAATTGTATATCACCCAGATATTAGTGAGTATATATACGAAGTTTCAGAGCCTGTATTAAATGATTTCGAGAAGGAAACAAAAAAAGAACTATCTTATTTGTTTAAAATGCTCGCCGATGTGAACATCTCGAGTATTGAAAAAGAAAAAAAGGAAAAATATTTAGAGGAAACATTAGAAAAAATAATTGAAGACAATGACATTAAATTTCACTTTGAGGGAGATGAAGAATCTCCAAAAAAATCAATTAAGGAACTCCTTCATATAAAATCCAAAAATAATGATATCACATCTGTTGTAAAAAGTAATGAAAATGAGTTACAGAATAAAACGCGTTCGTTATATAAAAAAGATGAGGTAAAAGAAGCAAAAAAGAAAAAAACAAATGATGAACTTGGAGATGAAAAAAGGTTAATAGACATAGCTACAAATAGAATAAAGGACAATATTTTTTATCATTTGTTTGAGGAATTCTTAGGATATGGAAAAATTGATATTCTTATGAACGACGAAGGAATTGAAGATATATCATGTGATGGCCCTGATACTCCTATCTTTCTTTATCACAAAAAATATGAGGAAGTTTCTACAAATATATTTTTTGAAAATACGGAGGAACTAGATTCTTTTGTGGTACGTCTTTCACAGATATGCGGTAAACAGATATCTATCTATTCACCAATTGTTGATGGTAAATTACCAGATGGTTCAAGACTTCAAACAACTCTTGCAAAGACGGTTACTAAAGGTTCAACTTTTACCATTCGTAGATTTAGAGAAAATCCTCTAACCCCAATTGATTTGATAAAATTTAAATCAATATCCATAGATATGGCTGCATATTTCTGGATGGCAATTGAAAAGGGGGGATCAATATTATTCTGTGGCGGGACAGCTAGTGGTAAAACCACCGCGCTTAACGCTTTATCTTTATTTATAAATCCAGCGTATAAAATCATATCTATTGAGGACACACGTGAGGTGAGTCTTCCACATAAAAACTGGATAGCAGGTACCACAAGACAAGGGTTTTCCTCTTCTGATGATAACAAAACTGGGAAAGACATTGATATGTTTGATCTAATTAGAGCAGCCTTAAGACAGAGACCAAAGGTCATTATTGTAGGAGAGGTTAGAGGAAAAGAAGCCTACAGTTTATTTCAAGCAATGGCAACAGGACATACCTCCTATGCAACGGTTCATGCAAGTACCATACATACACTTATACAAAGATTAGAAAGTCCACCAATTTCATTACCTAGAGCTCTTCTAACATCTCTTGATATCATATTATTTCAGAATGCAACTGAAATAGATGGGAGATCAGCAAGAAGAGTGACAAGTGTAACTGAAATAATTAAATTGGATCCTGATACAAATCAGCTAATTTTTATGGAGCCTTTTAGGTGGGTATCCAAGACAGATGATAGATTTGAAAGCAGTGGCTCAAGTAAAATATTGAATAATATCAGGCTACAGAATGATTGGGATGAAAAACAACTCATTAATGAACTAAAAAACAGAAGAACAATCCTTCAATGGATGTTAGATAAAAATATCAGAGATTATAAAGATGTCGGAGATATTGTATCTGAATATTACAAACATCCAAATGCATTGCTTAAAAGGGCACATAAGGAGATGGAAAAGTGAAGTCTTCAAAATACAGTAGATTTTGTAGACGAATATTTTCAAAAACATTTGAAAGATTAAATATAAGTGAAACAAACAAAAATCAAATACTTGAAAAAGCTGATATTAGTATAGTCTACAAAGAATACTACTCCATGATCTTAATGAATATTATAATAGGTTTCATTTCATCTTTTGCTTCTACTTTAATATTATATATTATAATTCCAAATGAAATAATGGCAATTCTTATTCTTATAATTTCATCTGTAGTTCCAGTTGGTATTGGATTATATTATCTGAGTTTACCAACTGCAAAGTTAAAAAGTAGAGGAAAGAATATAGACAATTTCCTACCTTATGCTGCTAATTTTATTAATACCATGTCTGTCGCAGGCATATCACCAGCAGAGATATTTGAAACCCTATCAACCGTAAAATTATATGGAGAAATACAAAAAGAAGCAAAAAAAATTACAACTGAAATTAATATGATGGGTATCGATACAATCACTGCCCTGAAAAACGCGATTCGTATTTCTCCTTCAGATAAATTCAAAGAATTTATTCAAGGAATGCTGGGCGTCATACAATCCGGTAGTGAACTTGGGCCATATTTTAATAGATGTGTCGAAAAATATATGTTAAATGATCTAATGGACAGAAAGAGAAATCTTGAATCACTAGCAGTAATGGCAGAATCTTTTGTCGTAACAGTAATAGCATTTCCACTTTTTTTGGTAATAATACTTTCGATAATGGGCTTGACCAGTGGAGGCATATCTTTTGATTTCATGTTCATTCTTGCTTTTGGAATATTACCAATGGCCTACTTTGGGTTTTATCTAATGATGAAATCTGGAATGGGGGAATATGTATGAGAAATCCTTTTCTATCTAAAAAGTACAATTTGAAACAAAAATATGGAAAGAACTCACCGATCTTGATTTTAATTGTTGTATCATTTTGTTTCTCAATTGTTTTATTCTTAATCGGTTTTTTAATCCTCATAGAAGTAATACATCTTCCAGAAAATATCATCACATGGGTCGATTTTTTTGTATATGGTTTACTATCTGCGATTGGCCCAATCGGTTTTTATAATCACTTGATGACAAAAAAGAAAAAAGACGTTGAAGGTCAGCTACCTGATTTTCTACGTGAAATAAGTAGCTCAACTTCATCAGGAATGACTGTCTTTGATGCTATAAAATCTGCTGCAAGAGGGGACCATGGAAAACTAACACCAGAATTAAAATTAATGTCTGCCCAACTTTCATGGGGAATTCCAGTCAATGAAGCACTTGATAACCTTGCAAAAAGAATCAACACAGATACTGTTAAACGGATGGCAATAACAGTAAATAAAGCACTGGAGATCGGAGGTAACAGTTCCTTAGTTTTTAATGCTGCTGCAAGGGAAATTGATCAAGCTAAACAAGTGGAAAAACAAAGGAAAACGGAAATGTCTTTGTATAGTATGGTGATATTCATCAGTTTTTTTGTATTTCTTGCAGTGATTTTGATAATTGATAAAACAATATTTCAAGCAATTTTTGACCTTCAAGATCAAATGGCCGGGCAAACGATAGGTAATATGAATATTGCCTTTATAGATCATACTCTCTTGAAATACACTTTATTTTCATTTGTCATAGTACAAAGTTTAGGTGGAGGGCTACTTGGAGGATTTATGATGGATGGCAGACTCTTATCGGGTATTAGATTTAGTTTTATTCTAGTTCTTATTTCATTTTTTATTTTCAAATTTATGTTCTAAAATATATCCTCAAAAAGAATGTATAGTCATTATACAAAGACGGCGAATGGAATATAAATACTAGGTAATAAGGAATTTTCCATTTGATAAGAAGATGAATAAACAAAACTTTGTTAATTTCGACTATACATCATAAGAATCAGTTGGCGGTTTAATTTTAATAATGATTTCTTTAATTTCTTTTTCTAGCGATTTAACCGTTTATATTTCCTCTTTATCGTCCACCCTCAGAGGTGAGTATTGATCTTATTGTCTATTTAGTTACAATTGGAAATTAATTAATAAAATATAAAAATAGAGAACCTCTTGATTCATATGAAGAGTATGAATAAGAGATAAGTTAATACAACATTAAAGGATTTTATACAATATATTAACCTTAATGGAAAATAGATAATTTCTTAGTAAAAACCAGATTTGCTTTTTTTAATAGATTTCTACGGTAATCTAAAAAATACGGTTTTTTAAGTTTAAAAACAGTACAAAGTAGGAAAAGATTAAAGAAAGGGAGCTATTTACCCTTTGCAAAACAGAGTATTAGCCCCGGTAGTGTAGTGGCCTATCATCCGAGCCTGTCGAGCTCGGGACTCGGATTCAAATTCCGGCCGGGGCGCTTTCATATTTTATTGAATCGCTATTACCAAAGTTTAATCATTAAGGTTAGTAGTATTGCCTTTAAAATCTGATTTTTTATAAAATTCTATTGACTTGATTGTTTTTTATGTTATTGATTTTTCTTATAAATATTTAAGAGTATGCAACTTATATTATTATTTTTAATAACTTTTTTAGAAATAATAGAAAAACATAAATATCAGCAATGTACAAAATATATATTATGCTAAGAATAAAATTGAAGGGGGGAGAGAGAAAGGATATTTTTATAAATGTTATAACTCTCAATGTTATGTCAAAAGCAATAGCAAGTATAATTGGTATAAGGAAAGATAAGGCTGAACAAATTGCTGGATTTATAATGGATATATTTGGGTATGACAATAGGATTATCGATAATATCCTAAAACCAGAGGATAGGCAATTACTTTATATGTTGGAATCAGAGGGATTGATTTCAACAGGGCGAGAAGAAGAAAAATTATATGATGGAAGAGAGTGGCTGACACATTATTGGGAACTTAAAAAAAGTAAAATTTTAAAATATGCTGAAAATGGAGTTAAAAAAAATAAAAACATACTTACCAGTAGAATAAAAACGGATAGCGCACAAAGGAGAAATATATATAAAACACTACCAGATGACATATGGACTACAAGAAAAAATTATGGGAAAAAATCAACACAATTTTAAAATTTAATTGAGAGAATGCTAAACAATAGATTTATCCAACTTTTATTTCTCATCTAGAACTAAGATATTAGAATAATTGAGCTAATATTGGAAATCGTTCTATTAATTTATCAATAAAATTCAGATGGTAGATATTAAATGATTTAAATTTAGAACAGCGAATAGACACATAGGAATTACCAATATTACCTGCATTGTCATATGCTTTTGCTTCTATTTCATATTGTTGCCATTTCTCTGCAGTGAAACTCCAGGTATATGAATATTGTTCAAGAAATTCTGCAACTTTACCTCCGTTAAACCATATTTCAACCTTTTGAATTCCTGACCCAAAACTTGATTCATAAACTGTTACCTTAACTTGGGTGTTTCCTGGTGGAATTTTTCCCCATTCTGGTTTTTCAATAGTTACAGTTGGTTTTGTTCTATCTATTTTTATATCATGGATTATGTTGTGAGGGGCTTCCTCATTTTCAGCAGCATCCAGAGACCAAAATTCGATCTTATTATCGTAATCATCAATAGAAATCTGAGGTTTATTATTAGAATCATATATTTTTTGCTGTCCATCATTTATTTTGAAATACGTTATAATATCCTCTGTTGGAGAGACATCATCATACGCATATAGAGTAAACTCTACCGATACAGTATACCAGTTGTTATCACCATCTGGATATTCGGGATTCATCTCACATTGAGTCCACGGAGGGTCATAATCAGCACCTAGCCAACTAACACTCCACATATCTAGTATCGGTGAATTTTTTGGAATTGCCCTTGTAAAAGTAGCCCGTATTCTAATAGGTTCATCAGGTAAACCTGAAATATCCTTTCCTGGATTAATATTTCCTAAAAGAACTTGTGTTGCCTGTTCATTTAAGATATCGAATTGTATGCTTCCTATTGGGGTAAAATATAATGCATCAAATTCTTCCCATTCTAAAAAACCACTATCTATAGGAATTAACTTTGAAACAACAACCGCCTGTGTTATTATTTCCTTTTCTTCACCAAAATTATAGCTAATATCTGGAGAATCTGTTGAACGATAAACTTGCCAGACACTACCAAAAGTATCTGCATATTCGCTTGCCTGATCCCGCTCATCTTCCCAAGTTGCAAAGATTCTACCATCACCGACAGCAAGATTGTTCCAATCTACGCTTTGCGAGGATCCATCTGAGAGCATATGCTCATCAGTTTGTACTTTCCCATCGGAAGATACCAATGTTCCCCATAGATCGCTACTACCATCATATGATATAAAAAACAATGTTTCAAGATATGGAACTACATCTGATCTTACATACTGATAACCTGGCTGTATAATGAAATTGTCAAATACAACATTGCCATATTTATCTAATATTTTACCCCATATGTTACCCCGCCAATAACCCATACTAAGATCTGCATCATTCCAGGACACAAAATATCTCTCTGTGTTTGTACAAAATGCAATAGAGGGGAAAATATTATCATTACTATCGTTTCCAATAGCAATAGGTATAGTTGATCCTACTTTATTACCATATGAATCGAACTTTTGTGAAAAAAGACTGAATGGCCCAGTTTCAGGATTATATCCATCTTCATAAACTACCATGAAATAACCTTGATTATCTGAACAAATCCAAGGTTCATCCTGACAGTTAGCACCTGCAGCAACCTGAAAATCGGGTCCTATTGGATTTCCATTCTCATCATATATTCTTCCGTAAACATCATAGTTACTTGAACTATCTCGAGCATCCTCCCAAACGGTAAAGAATCTTTGACTGGAACTATCATAAGCAACATGAGGATCACATTGCAAATTTGGTGCATTACATATAGTGAATCTTTTAGTAACTTGACCTCCTGAGGTAACAAGAGCAGCCTTAATATCTGCTTCATATCTATTAATAATCTGATCCGCTGGATTTTCCTCCCATATAACAAAGAAATTGCCATCACCATAGGCAATAGAAGGATTCTCAGCATGGTATGAATAGTCATCACCTGGAGTTATATCAATATCTGCATCTCCGCTAGGATTCGGATCACCTCCATCTGAATTGTAAGTTCTTCCATGAATACAACATGGAAAAGTTCTCTCCATATCAAGAGGCAAATCTTCTGGTCCTAATCTTTCCTCCCATGCAACAAGAAATCTACCACTACCATATTCCACATCAGGATCCCATGCTCCTTCAAGATAATTTTTATATGAAATCATAATATCAGGATCTGTCCGGTCATCCCAAGTGAATATCATATCAAAATTACTTTCATCTTCTGCTGTTGGATCTCCATAAAACATATAAATATAAGAATGGCCAGGTGGCACTTCTGGTACTCTAACTAATACATTTGCAGATTCACCGTCTATCATCTCACCTATCCAGTAATAAAGATCGTTTCCTTCATCATCGGTAAATCGAAGGTCCTGGAAATCTGATCGCATATCTGAATCATAATAGACTATCAAATCCAAAACATATTCATTGAAAGTCGTACTTCCTTGATTATTTATATCAATATTTTTCATCCGAGTCCAATCTGGATTATACCATGCTTCATGGGTGTTTTTCATTATCACTTTTCCTTCGCTTTTATCCACGATATAGTTGTAAGATTTTTCGACATCTATTCTACTTTCATCTAAAAATTCATCCTCCCACATAAATGAAGATCCTCCGCCAAATGAAACATTAGGCTCATAGTTTGCCAAAGAATTTTCTGTTACATTAATATCAACTAAAAGCATGGCCTGTGTAGCTAAAGATATTACTAGAATAAATAAAACCATTATGGAAGAAATTTTCATAAATTTTTTTACCATTTCTCTGTTCATGTTTATTTCACCTCATACCATACATAATTCCATAACAACCACACATCCCAATTACCCGGAAATCCATTATCTCCCAAAAACCAAATGCGTGGAATAATATCATTCTCTGTATCCCATAAAACTTTTCTAGTCAAATCAAGAAAATCTGTAGCTTCCATCTTAAATCCATATTGATATATACCGTCCTGGATGGAACCATAACCTATCTCAAGAAAAAGTTCATTACCAATTGGTCCATTTGTAAACACCATAAAATACCCTGTTGATCCCCAGTCCCATTCAAATTTGACATACCGGCCCTCATTTAAGGAAACATATCCATATAGTTTTAATTGATCAGTTTCTATATCACTAAAAATGACCTCAACATCCTTGTTTAATGCTATTTCGAATGACCCTGTTTCACCTAGCGTCCATGAAGTAGAAATATCTAGAGCAGCACCTTGGAAATCAACAGATATAACCAAATCTATAAGTTCTGTAATTTTCCCAGACCAATCCAAATTACCGATTATACTCCCTTCGCTATCAAATGATATATATAAATCATCAGTAGCAATTGCATCCACTCCAATATATAATACCTCAATATCAGTCTCTGTGTCAACCACTGAAAAAGCTAATCCGAATAATGCATTGTTATTTGTATCTAGACCAACTGAAGTATGATTACTGCTAGTATCTGGAAGGTTAAATGAAGCAGATCCGTACCCATTGTTAATGTTAATTGTTCCAATTATCTGCCATTTATTAAAGTTTAATGGTACATTTATTGTTGTAGTTGTCCCTGAATATTTCGAAGCGGTAATTGATCCTTGCAAGCTTGGTACATCAATAAACCCATCAATCCGTAATTTCTTTGGGAAATTATTTATTTCAATAAATGGTATTTCACTATCATAAAGCGATAATGTCATTCTTCCAACATCACTGCTCATATCAAGATCAATAAAACCAGAACTACTCAAAGATAATAAAAAAATATTTAATCCCCATTCAGCAGTAATTTTTTGTGGTAAATTCTCAAGTTCAAGTTTAACAAGGTTACCTTCATCATCTACAGAGTCCATTATATAGGTAACAGAATGTCTTGTGTCGCTTTCATATTTAAATGATCTTTCACCCAAAATTGTAAGATTGAATGACATCTCATTAGGGAGTGGATCGATATTAAAACTTTGAATTATTCCAGATAATAATCCGCCAATTGCACTAAATGAAATCTTTGTTGCTTCATTATTGCTATTTCCAAAATTATAGCTAATCTTACCTTCTCCTGGAATTGAAGTTATTTGTAATTCCACGGCAGGTTCAAAATCAATAGAAAAAATCCTGTAAAATGCTTCATTACCAGACTGATCAACAGTAAGATAACTGTTATTATATGTTAATTTAAAACCACGCTCTAAATCATATGGAGTAATTTTCATTCGAAAAACACGGGGTTCCCAAATGCTGTTTCTTCCAAAGAAAAATCTTGTTTCCACTTTGTTTGGTCCTTCATCATCTTCGGGTGAAGAATATCCTATCCTTGCGCAAAAATATGATTCTGAGGCCAAGGTAACCTGATCTTTATGTGTATTAATTATTCTCTGAAAAAAATTGAATATTTTTTCATAGAATATTCCAAAAAAACGGTATTGTCTATATTCAATAATTTTTCCAATATTACTTAAAATTCTATTGTTTTTTATATTATTAAAATTATCAAATAATGTATTATATGATTTTGTCTTTAAATTCAACAACGAAAAAGGAAATCTAATTTCTAGCATAACATCAAAATCCTCTTTTGTATCACACATTGTTTCTATGGTAAACCTAGTTTGAATAACATCTATAAAATTATCTTCACTTTCAAGATAGATTTTTGTTTTAACAAACTGTACACCTATTGTTGTATCATCAGAATTCTCCATAGAAACAGTATAATATTTCCAACCTCCACCTCTTAGCATTAATAAAAAATTTGATAAATCTATGTCAAGTTTTATTTTATTTGATGATCCATTATA
>DAOWFO010000074.1 GCA_030637965.1 Thermoplasmata archaeon | reverse complement strand
TGTATTTAAAATAATTCTAACTTTTAATATGGAGTCGCTGGTTAATTAATTTTTAATATCTTACATATCAGAATCTGTTATTTTCTTTTTAATGTTTGTTGAACTCTGAGAAGGATAATAAGGCATAGCAATAACTCTGCCACCAAACGATTCCATAATTCTTCTTGTTTCTTTCATCTCCTTTTCATTATGGCTCCAAGATTCCATTAAAATATCAGGTCTTATTTTTTTGATGTTTGGTATAGGAGAATATGTCTCTTGGGGTACAGCAGCATCCACGTATTTAATGGCTCTAGCAATATCTATTCTTTCATCAAAAGTAAGAATAGGTCGTTTCGGTTTCTTTTCCATTACTGCATCATCTGTTAAGATACCGACAATTAATTTTCCATCTTTTCCTGCAATGGCTTTGCTGTTCTTCATCATCAGTAAGTGGCCTTTATGTATTAAATCCAATACATAATAACTATAAACTATTTTCATTTATCTAGATCTCCTTTACATTTCATTATATTCATCATTTCTACTTTTAATTAAGAACAAAAAAGTTTTAATTAAGATATCGCCACACTCCATGCTTTTCTGTAATCCTCGAACGTGTCAATTTCCATCCAATCACCATAAATATTTAGGTTGTTAACCTCAAAACCATTATCTATCATCTCTTGAATCATATCCGTAAAATAAGCCTTTTTGATGGAAGGAACTTCATGAAATCTTTTGTTTTTGAATCTCGCTAATGATTTTTTATAGTAATTTTTTAAATTTTCAGCCCCCTTTTTAGAAAACATTGCTAATCCTATAAATTCACCATATGCTTTTTTTCGATCGATATTTTTCGCGATATTGATAATTCTATCATCTTTAACCTTAACAAGTTCAACTTCTCCAGCAGGTTGACTAACCCTTTCATTATATCTGTCTTTCCAGTTTAAATCAACAACAAGATCAATATCCGTATTCCTCAACAGTAACCTTTCAAGTATTTTTTGATCGAAAATGATATCCGAATAAAGAAAGATAAAATCGCAATCCATTTCTCTCTCTGCAAGAAAAAGAGAATATAGAATACCGTTGTTTTTAAAATCTGGATTTTGATAATATTTTACATCTGGAATATCTATGATTTCTTGTTTATATCCTTTTACAATTATAATATCGTTTATGCCACAGTTTTTAAGATTTTCAATTTGTCTTTCAATTATTGTTTTTCCCTTTACATCTAACATACATTTAGGTAAATTTTTAGTTAAGGAACCCAAGCGTTTATCATGTCCTGCTGCAACAATAATTGCTTTTATTTTTCTTTGGTTTTTTTTACTGTGTTCTTTTATCATTTCCTCGTCAATTTTTTTTCTTGCCCATTCACTAAAATTTATTTCAGGATGAGATTCCAACCAATTCTCGTGATCAATTTTTATCTTTATTGTTTTACTTATCAATACCATTTTTCTCAACTTTTATAAGATTTTCTAATTATTTCCTCATTTTGTAATTGAAAGAAGTAATCGAGAGATAGAAGCTATATTCTTGATATAATCTTCAAGAAGCTACATTATTTTCGTTTTTAAAGTGACCGAAGTATGTAATTGCAACCAATGCTGATGCAGCAAATGAAATCAATGACCATAATATGAAAACATTATCCCAACTGCCCTGGGTCTCCAACACAAGATATGGAACGACAAGCATTACTATTGTAGTACCAACATATCCCATACCATCAATAAATCCAGTTGATGAGGCCACTACACCTTTCTTTTTGAATCTTGATGGTATCGTGCAAACTAAGAATACATGCGGCCCATATAGAAATGCGCTACTTGCTAGAACTAGTATAGTTCCTCCCAAACTATCAGCAAATGGGAAGAGATACCAAGTGATGCCCATTAAAGCAAGGAAAACTATACTAATCAAATCCTTTCTCCAAGGTAGTTTATTGTAGACTAATGTACCTATGACTCCTGCAACCGGTATGAAAACGATTTTCAAACTTACGTTACCAAAATCTGCAATACCGAAGTTACCTGCAAATATATAGTAGGTAAATAGCCAAGTCATAACTCCATATCGTACCATGTTTACAACCATGAGAGAAAGCCCACTCATAACAACTGGAAACGAGATTGTCCCTTTGACCTGTTTTTTTACCGTGTGTATTGGTTTGTGGTCTACTTTTGGTTTAGTTAGATATAGTAGGACACCCCGACTAAGAAGCATTATACTCGCTACCCAGAATCCTGCCTGCCAGCCCCACCATGCAACAGCAAAGGCAGAAACGAGCCATGCAGCAGAATTACCAATCTGATATGAACAGCCAAGTATTGTTGATGATCGATCCCTATCCTTATCCTTTTGAATCAAAGAATTTGCTCTTACAATTGAAGACCATCCCATTGATTGGAAAAATCCATCAAATGTTTCTAGTATCAACAACATCACAAAAAAACTGCCAACAAATCCCATAAACAGATTGGCAATTCCAGAAAGAATTAATCCCATAACTATATAGATATATGGATTAAATCTTTCAGATATTTGCCCATGTAAAAACTGTCCTATTGCATATGCAAACATGAATCCTAGCGAAACAAGACCGAAATCATATAGGTTGAGATTATCGAATGTTATCAATAGAGCTGGTATAACTATGCTAAGGTTCACTTTACCGAAATAATAAATAGCATATGTACTCCATAAATTCCAAAATTGTTTATTTACCATTTTTACGCTCACTTTTTAGTTAAATCTTAAATTATTATAACGTTTAATAGTATGTACGTACGTACATATAAACTTTACTATACCATTATGACAATAAAAATACAAAAAAATATCTTAAATCTTATTCAAAAAATGTGCTAAAAAAACAGATGTTATTGTACGTCCATCATGAATATCTCCTTTCATGATCTTCTTTATTACTAAATCCTTCTCAAGCATTTCTACATCCATTATTTCATATTTTTCTCTGTCATTTTTTTCTTCTTTTAAGTCTTCAGCAACAAAAATATGATACACCTGATTAGAATATTCTGTTGATGGATGGTAATCTAATAATTTTTTAATTTTGTCTGCTTTAAAACCAGTCTCCTCTCTTAGTTCACGTATTGCACACTCTTCAGGTGTCTCATTTGGCCACATATGACCTGCAGGAAGTTCTAAAGATTCTGATTTGACTGGATATCTATATTGTTTAACCATTACAATTTTATCTAAAAAAATTGGCAATACAACAACAGCAGGTGTTTTTTTTACTAGGTAGTAATCAAGATGTAATCCATTTGGAAGCTCGACTTTATCTTCAAAAACCTTAAAAAGAGGAAAGTCTACCTTCTTCTGAGATCTTAATGTTTTCCAAGACATAATTAACACTTAGGTGAAGTTGGTAACTTTGTCTTTATTTTAAATTTTATGATGATACATTCATTATCATGCAGAAATCAATTACACTACCTATATTTTCTCTATAGAACAACAATATTCTGCAAATACTGACCATCTTATTTTCATTTGCTAAAATGTACTATTTTATTTTCCTCGTATCTCTTCATAGATATATCTAAACATCTTTTTTATGTTTAAAGTTTCAATGAAAAAATGAAAATCTTCTTTTGAAAACTCACGTAGCAAATAAAGAACACCAATATATATGCCAAAACCAAGTAGTGCAAAGCCTATCAGATGATCCCACCT
>DAOWFO010000031.1 GCA_030637965.1 Thermoplasmata archaeon | reverse complement strand
AGTTTGCAGAAATATTTTCTTTTTCAAAATTTAATAAATAAATCCATTTACCAGTTTTTTTATCAATTTCTCCTTTGATAATATCTTTACCATTTATTTTAACATGAGGAATCTCACTTGAGACATATACATGCTTTTTTAGAAATATTTTTCTTTGACTAGTAATTAATTCCCTGTCCTTATAAATATCTAATTTTTGAAAGAAAACTACAAATCTTGATTTTAATAAACCTCCCACTCTTAGATGCATTTGTATACTGTATCCATTATCTAATTCAGAATCGAAATACCACCATTCTGTAAAAGTAAATCCTTTTGAACCATGGAATGCATCGTCCTTTAATGTAATATCTTGTGGAGAAAATTCAAAATGTTTTTCATTTGGTATTTTTGAAATTATCATTTTATTAAATCGCCTTATTGTAAATAAAAAATAAAAAAGATAGTTCTTAATGATTTCGATAATTATAATTTAGATTTTTCAATATAGTAAGCCAATAGATTACATAGTTTTGGGTTGTAAAAATGTTCTATGTAACACCAAATTTGAAGAGACAAAACCTATTGGCGGTAAAAAAACAATTAGAATCGTCCATGGGTTAAGCGCCATTAACATGATTGGAACTAATGAAAAATTTATAAAGAAATGAACCCCCAATATTTTTCTCATTTTTCCTCTTTCAAAGTATTTCATATTCAAAAATTTATGGGAAACAAAAAACATCAATATTGATACTAATCCAAGTAATGCCCAAATAATATAATGTAATGTTTCCCTATTAATAAAAATAAAATAAAAAAATGGTAGAAAAACAAGACTTATATTAAAAATTTGAATACCGTATGATAAGATTTTATATGATAATGGGATTTTTAAAATATCACTTTTAGTTACCCTTACCCCTAATTTTACGGCAACTGTTTTTGCTCCTGTTTTATAATCATTTTCAATATCCTTAAGACCGCCGGGAATTAGTTGCATGAAAAATACTTGAATGGCTCCAAGCAAGCAAACAAGCCATGCAAGTTTTGATATATCTGAGATATTGCCAGTTACCGTTGTCGCTCCATATAAAATAAACATAAAAACTGCAAGACTATTAAAAATATCCATAAGTGGCCATTTTTTACTTATAGTGTCATATACTGTTATTAAACCTGCTGAAAATAATAAAATTAACAATGGAAAGTATTTATCAGTTAAATAGGAATAATAGACCGCAAGTATTAATGCTACAAATAATGAAAAAAATGTAAAAGTCCATGCTTTTTTTATAGAAATAGTCCCAGAGATAAGTGGTCTATCACTAAGTTCTTTATTTTTTTTATCAATTTTATAGTCACATATGTCATTTAATACAAAACCATATGTATGACCAAAAAAACCAATGAAAAACAAAATTAATAAATGATTCAGATTAAAATCACCCATTACGATAGCACCCATAACTGGAGATATACCCGTTAGAAATGAATTAAATGACCTTGCGAGTTTTAGATATTCTTTTATCATGTTAGAATGTAGGAAATAAAATTAGAATAAAAACCCATCGAAAGCAATTTTTCATCTATGAACCAATAATTTTAGAGTAGTAAAGTTTGTATATGATTTTCCTATTGCGATTTAATAATTTTCGGAGATTATACAAAATGTCAAAAAAAGAGATGAAGAGAATTCTTGTAACTGGCGCAGTAGGGCAAATAGGCTCAGAATTAACCATTGCATTACGAGAAAAATATAATAACGATGACGTTCTGGCAACAGGACGAAAGACCAAACCAAGTGAAACCCTACTTAATTCAGGTCCTTTTGAATTCATAGATATCGTAAATAAGAAATCAATTGAAAAGGTTGTTAAAGATTATGATGTCGATACAATATATAATATGGCAGCAATACTTTCAGCAGTGGGCGAAAAAAACCCTGAATTATGTTGGAATGTGAACATCAATGGTCTTTACAACATTTTTGATATCGCCCTTGAATATGATATGACTCGTGTTTTTGTTCCAAGCTCTATAGCTGTATTTGGTCCTGAAAGTCCTAAAGAGAATACTCCTCAAGAAACAATTCTTAAGCCAAAAACAATGTATGGAGTTTCAAAGGTAACTGGGGAACTTTTAGGTGATTATTATTTTAAAAGATTCAACCTTGATGTAAGAGGGTTGCGTTATCCGGGAATTATCAGTAGTGAGACTTTGCCAGGTGGAGGTACAACAGATTATGCTGTCGAGATATTTTATGAAGCGATAAAAAACAAAAAATATTCTTGTTTTGTAAAAGAATCAACAATTCTTCCGATGATGTACATGCCTGATTGTTTAAAGGCATCTATTGATCTTATGAATGTTGATATATCCAAATTAAAGCATCATTGTGATTTTAATCTTACAGCTATGAGTTTTTCAGTAGGTGAACTAGTTAGCGAAATAAAGAAATATATCTCAGAGTTCGATTGTGAATATAAACCAGATTTTAGACAAGATATTGCTGATTCTTGGCCAAGGTCAATTGATGATACTGCTGCACGGAAAGAATGGGGATGGGGGCCCGATTATGATTTATCTGCTGTTACCAAAGATATGATTAAAAAACTTAGAATACGCTTTGAAGAAGGAAATCTTTGAATAACATTAGAAAGTTTTTTGTGCTTAAACATATTTATACATAATTGGTGAGATGAAGACAAATGCAGGAATTAAAAGAAGCTAGGGAATATGAAGGTGCAAATATTGAGATAATAAGACATTCCCTAGGTGATGAAGCGGATTATCTTTTAAATCACAGATGTGAGAAGATATCAAAAAATGATTTACATCTTCCAGGTCCCAATTTTATTGATAAAACGTTTATAGATTCAGATAGATCCACACAAGTATTGAGAAACCTTAAATCAATTTTTAATAATGGTCGACTTACTGGTACCGGTTATCTATCAATATTACCTGTTGATCAAGCCATTGAACATTCTGCAGTTGCATCTTTTACATCAAATCCAATTTATTTTAATCCAGAAAATATTGTGAAATTAGCTATTAAGGGTGGATGTAATGCAGTCGCATCAACCCTTGGAGTATTAGGCTCTGTTTCTAGAAAGTATGCACATAAAATTCCATTTATTTTGAAGATAAATCACAACGAACTTCTTTCATATCCAAACAAGTTTGATCAAATTATGTTTGCCGATGTTAAGCAGGCTTTAGATATGGGGGCAGCAGCAATCGGTTGTACAATCTATTTCGGTTCAAATGAGTCAAAAAGACAAATCCAAGAGGTTAGTAGAGCATTTAAGTATGCACACGAGTTAGGATTAGTTACAATTTTATGGTGTTATCTTAGAAATCCTGCTTTTAATGTAAATGGAAATAACTACCATAGTTCGGCAGATCTTACTGGACAGGCAAACCATCTTGGTGTAACGATAGAAGCAGATATCGTTAAACAAAAATTACCAACAATAAATGGAGGATATGCTGTGCTTAATCAAGGTGAGGTTATTTACGGTAAATGGGATAAAAGTGCATATACTGAACTTACAACAGATCACCCTATTGATCTTACAAGATATCAAATTGCCAACTGTTTCATGGGCAGAGTAGGTCTGATAAATTCTGGTGGCGCATCTGGTGATAATGATTTTGCCCAAGCAATAAGAACTGCTGTAATCAATAAACGAGCAGGCGGTACAGGACTCATATCAGGCAGAAAGGCTTTTCAAAGACCGATTGAAGAAGGTATAAAACTTTTAAATAGAATACAAGATGTCTATCTTTGTAATGATGTTAATATTGCATAGTTACATTTTTATTCTTTCATTTTAATAAAAAAGAAAAAGCTGTTTTAGATAAATACTTTTATAATTATTGTTCTTATTACCTGATTGGATGCATATTTCTCCAAATTAATGGAGGTAGAAAATTGGAAAAGGTAACTGCGCACGATCTTGCAAAAAAACAAAAGGAAATATCTGTAGCGGAATTTTTTGAAAGGAATAAACATATTCTTGGATTTGGGAATCAAACAAGGGCACTTGTTACGAGTGTGAAAGAAGGGGTCGATAACGGTTTAGATGCTTGTGAAGAGGTGAATATCTTACCAGAAATATATGTAGAAATAAAGAATAATGAGGATGGTGAATCTAAGCTTATTATTGAGGATAATGGCCCAGGTATTGTTAAAAGACAAATCAAACATATTTTTGGAAGATTGCTTTATGGTTCAAGATTTCATTCAGTTAGACAAAGTAGGGGACAACAAGGAATAGGAATCTCTGCGGTTGTTTTGTATGGTCAGTTAACAACAGGTAAACATGCAAAAGTGATTTCAAAAATTCAAGAAGATAGACCTGCTACAATAATGGAACTAGCCATTGATACAAATAAAAATCGTGCTGAAGTTATCAATCAAGATATCATACATTGGGACAAACCATCTGGTACAAGAATAGAAGTAAGTATTATTGCAGATTATAAAAGAGGAAAACGTTTTGTTTACGAATATCTACAAAGTACATCTATTGTAAATCCTCATGCACAAATAACCTTTAAAGAATCTGATGGAACTGAGCATATCTTTGAAAGAACTTCAGAAATGCTCCCTAGAAAATCTGTTGAAATCAAACCTCATCCTTATGGAGTTGAACTTGGGACTTTAATAAAAATTGCAAAACAAACAAAGAGTAGGAAGCTTTCCGCATTTTTAAAAAATGAGTTTACAAGTATGGGTGATAGAACAGCTAATGCAGTGTGTGAAAAAGCACAGTTGGAAAAATATCTAAATCCAAAGGAGATGACAAGGGAACAATTCCTTTCATTACATAAAGCTTTTAAAAAAGTTAAAATCATGGCACCTCCAACAGATTGTCTCTCGCCCATAGGAGAAACGTTAATAAAAAGAAGTTTAAAATATGAAACAAAGGAAATTTCCCCCGAGTTCATAATTACTGCATCTAGGCCTCCTTCGGCATATACTGGCAATCCATTTCAAGTTGAAGTGGGGCTTGTATATGGCGGTAATCTACCAATGGATGCAAATGTAAGAATAATTAGGTTTGCAAATAGAGTGCCACTATTGTATCAACAAGGAGGATGTGTAATCACTTCTGCAATATCTTCCATAGACTGGAGGCGGTATGGTCTTGATCAAAAATCAGGTAAAGGAATGCCTTCAGGCCCTGCAATTTTTTTAATACATGTATCATCTACTCTAATACCTTTTACATCTGAAAGTAAAGAAGCAATAGCAGATATTCCTGAGATAGAAAATGAGATCAAACTTGCATTGCGAATATGTGCAAGGAAAGTTCAACATCATATTCATAAGAAAGTTAAACGTGAAAAAATAAAGGAAAAATTTGAACTTATTAAAAAAATCTTGCCTGAGATTGCAAATAAGTCATCTAAAATGCTTAATAAGCCGTTACCTTCTTTGGATGCAGTCATCACAAAAATTATGGATGTAGTATGGATTGAAGATTTTATTGAATATGAAAAGATTTCAAAAAAAGTTATTGAAGAGCCTGTTCAGATGACATTACTTGATAATAAATCAAAACAACACGATGATGGCACGATAACAAAAAGTAAAATTAAGGTTATAAATTATAAACGTTCATCACAAAAATTCAATCTCTATGTTATTATTCCTGAAGATGCTATTGTAGGAACAGTAAAACCTAAACCAACCAATATAAATAAAAATTTCATAAAATGGAATTTAGATTCTATTCCTTCTTCAGAAAAAGTAGATATAAATTTTGAACTTGCTGGTTTAGAGGAAGGAGATTTTGATGAAAATGACATATATGTCGAAGATATAAATCCATCATATGTTATAGGTGCAGATAAATGGGAGGGTGAGTAATCTTGAGGAAAGATCATAATGATGTTATTAAAAAGATAGATTTAGTCGCATTAAAGATATATAACGATTTAGAAAAAACAGAAATACCCTGCATTCAACTTCCCATTCGTTCAAAATCGAATATAGAATTTAATGAGAAATTTAATGTTTGGAAATATGGGAAAAATATGATTCAAAGATCTGCAAAATCACTAGATGGAGCGTATATGTTACTGCGAACAATGTATATGATAGATTTTATAAAAGAAATGATAAAGATAAAAAAATCCTCGACATTAAGAGAAATGTATTATATCTCTGAAGGATGGGATTATGCAAAATTTCATTCTCAGAACGAATCCAATTCACTTGCTGAAGATTTAGAGGTTATTACTAGTTGTATGAGGGAAGATTTTAAGCTTAGACCAGAAGAGGATGGGGCACGGGTTATTGGTAATATTACTATAGAAGAGTTGACAAGAAACAACAATAAAAAGAAAATTCACTGTCAAGATGATGTTGGTGATTCAGGTTATTCAATTCCTTACAACGTTGAACCTGAAAAATTATCATTTAAAAGTGCTGATGTTGACTTTATTATCGCAATAGAAACAGGAGGAATGTTTGATCGACTAGTTGAAAACAGATTTGATAGTTCTTATCGAGCATTACTTGTCCATTTGAAAGGTCAGCCTGCAAGATCCACAAGAAGGTTTATCAAGAGGTTAAGTGGTGAAAAAAACATTCCAGTTTTAGTATTTACTGACTGTGATCCATGGAGTTATAGAATATTTGCTAGTGTTGCATATGGCGCAATCAAAACTGCGCATATTTCAGAATATCTTGCTACACCTTCTTCTCAATATCTTGGTGTAACTCCCTCAGATATTGAAAATTATAATTTACCAACCGATAAGCTAACAAGAGAGGATATAAAATCTTTGAAAAGTGAACTTACAGACCCACGATTTCAGGATTCATTCTGGAAAAATGAAATCAAACTTCAACTTAAGCTTGGTAAAAAATCAGAACAGCAGGCTTTGGCAAAATATGGTCTTGATTATGTAACAGATACTTATTTACCAGAAAAACTCACTGAAATGGGGATGGTAAAAAAATAAGATTAAAGAAGATCAAAAAAAACAACAAAAAAATAGTATTATTTTCCTTCTTTATTCCAAAGATCACCTGGTGGAATTATAAGATTCCTAAGACGTAATACACTATTTTTGTCAATCTGAATGTATGTTTTACTAAATATTCCTCCCTTATATCCTATAGGGAATGTATAAATATACAATCGTTTACCAAATATAAATTCTGGTTCAGTTTCTACAAATTCAATTCTTTTTCCAATTGAGGAAATATAATGAATATAGAGGGCAATTTCAAATATAATAAAAATTACAATTAGAAAACACCAAATTAAAATCCAGTTATTTAGATCAAGTATTGCCCAGTTAGGTTCAAATTCCAAAATGAAAGAACCTACTAAAATAAAAACAATCCAGATTAAAAACAAAATAGAGATAATTAAAAATATTTTAATCAATCTAGCATATAATACCAAAAGTTTATTATCTGCATTATCTAAATTTTTTTTAAACTTTAACATATCTACCTTAGGTGAATGGTATTAAATTTTTATGCTTTAATATTTTCTATTTTTTAATTATTATATATCATACTAAGAATAAAAATCTGGAAATGCCATTTTTAACTATGAAATAACATGATATCAATTTTTAAATCAAAGATTTAATAAAAAAATGAAAAAGTTGTGTATTAATATTATTCTAATCAAATATTTTAGAATATAATGGCTATTGTATTATGATATAAGGTAAATTATGTTGGTAATTATGTTAACGATAAATTCAATTAATTTTGCAAGAATGATTGCAGGGGCTGTCAATATAGTAACTATTATGGCAATAAAAGGACCAAATACTATTCCGATGATGGTACCAATTAATGCAAAGAGTAATGAAATAATAAGATTGAATATAGGGGGAAGATTTGTGTTAATGGCAACATTATTAATATGATCTATTAATTGATGTCTATTTTTAATAAGATTTCCAATGTGGTAATCCTTCTCCTTAGATAAAAATTCATTATTTATTATTATTTTTTTTACTTGATCATATAAAATGTTTAAATTGATGTGAAGGATTTTAAGGTTGTTCTCAAATGAGGTAATCTGGGATTTTTCGATTTGATAATATTCATTTGCTGAGATTGTTGGAGTGATTATTAATAAGATACTTATAAAACATACTCCAATTATGATACTTTTTTTCATTTTAATATCCTCCTTTTTTCTGCTCCCCTAATCAAAAACAGAAATTACAAATTTAGTAACAGATATATTAATATAAATGTTGTGATTTAATTAATTATTGAATAATTGATAAAGAGGAAAAAGTTTCAATAATGTGGATTAGATATTTTACATTTGTTTCGAATAAAAATTATTCTAGAGCTGGTAATGGGCCAAGCCGGAATTGAACCGGCGACCTCCGCGTTGTAAGCGCGACGTCATAACCCCTAGACCATTGGCCCGTTTCATATTATGCTGTGCTTGAGGTAAGACATTGCACTATAACATAGCCAATGTCATTTCCTCTTAATTTTTTTTTGCAATAGGAAATCTAAACCTATTTTATATGTTTTGAGGTCGATTTTTCAAACAAGTAATTTTTTTATGATATGGTTTTAATTATTAAAGATGTTAGTAAGTTAAAATATGTAATATATTCAAAATTAAAAGTACATAGAATGCTATTCTAGAAGAAAAAATTCTTCAATAAAATGCTGTAAATTAGAAATAAATTGTTTTATAATGGGACAATGTTCAAACAGAAAATCAAAGAAAAGTTGCAATGGATTAAGTTGTTTCACTTTTGGCATGCTGACTTGTAATGAGCCTGACCAATCACTTTCATGCCAATCTTCATCTCTAGCTTTTACTTTAATGTTATAATTACCTTTTGATTCCCAGATGTGGGATGAATTTATTGTATCGCCTGAATAATATGGGCCTTCCCAATCAGAAATGGTTTGATCGCCCCAATTCCATTTGTAATAGACTAGATCTCCGTTTGGATCGGTTGTGCTTGTTGTATATGTGTATGTGTTACCTGGTATGCCAGAATTTGGACCAAAAGGCTTGTCAGGTGTTTTGGGAATAGGTGATAATATTCCATTAACAAATATTGAGTCGTTTAAATGATGAGTTGTTTCGAGATCAATAAAGCCAATTCCCACTCCCGATACCTCTTTTCCAGTTCCGATATTTTGAATCTTCGCTTGGAAAGTGCAGATGATAGTTGTAGGAAGAAGCATTGGCACCCATAAAAAGAAAATATCCTTGTTGCCTAGCCTGGATTCTGTTGCCTTCTTACTACATTGTTCACTGTTTTCTATATAGTCAAACATAGGTTCTTCATCGGTAGTTGGTAAGGACAACACCGTAGTGAGAATAAGATATCCACGAGTTGTCCCTATACTGACTTTAAATTCGAGTATAGATCCTTGATATGCTGTTATGTTATCATCTTGCCACATTCCTCCTACTTCTCTGACTTGTATGTCAAATGATAAATCATCCTGATTAACTGTATACACTGCATAATCTTCAGTAAATATATTGGCTACAAATTCATTTTGTAATACTTTCTCTTTTCCGTTAGACATTACTGTTGTATTGATACATACAAACAAAAAAAATATTACAATAAACACAGTTCTTTTCTTCATTTTTCAATAACTCCGTTCTGTCTTACTATCAAAAAACAAAAATTTTGATATAAAACATCTTTTATAATAATTTAAATCTTCCTATAAAATATGGAACAGATGTTGCAAACAGGTAATATCTATAAATTGAAAGGGGGTTTCATAAGTCGTATAAAAGAATTTCGTTCGTTACTTTTTTAAGATTACAATTGATATTAAACTACAGAAAATATGAATAGAGTATTAATTGGTTTGATACTAATTATTGTTGGAGTAATAATAGTATTAATTACTTTTACTTCACAATTTTTTACACCGCAAGTTTACTTTTTCGGAGTATTGGTAATAGGCGGATTATTTACTTTTGGAGTAATGCTATTACTTTCTAATAAATTAGAGAAATGGAGGGGGGGTTAAATAAACCTTAATAAAGTAATATCTGAAGTTTTTATAGGGGGAAAAATGGGAGTGTATTATGGAAGTTTTGGGGGAGGAAGAAGGAGGAAAACCTAAAAAATAATCACTTCCACAAGCGACGCCCATTATTCTAATTTTAATTGTTTACATCTGCTGTAAATATATATGTCTTTAGGGGTATAAATAGTTTACGGTTGTTGTAAACCAAATATAGATGGTGAAATGAAATTGTAGATAGTTAATTAAGGAAAAATGTGTTCTATCATCAAAGATTGAGGATGAGGGGATATGGATAGAAAACAACTTACAACTGGATTGAGTGAAATTGGATTAGGAGTAATTCTATTTTTTACAACATTGGAACTTCCTTATATATTACCTAATGATACTGCATCAGAGTTATTAATTTTCTCCATTAGGATATTATCTTATATATCCATAGTGATTGGGATTATCACCTCAATATTGGTAATAATACCAGATTTTAAAAAACCAGAAGATAAAGAAGAATGGATTGAAGAAAAGAAATAGTTATTTGAAAGTAAGGTAGAATATGAAAGAAAGAAGATGTAAAACGTGTGGAAGGATGTTTGTTCCAACAGATATATATGATTATTCTTGTGAAATTTGTTCTATGAAAGATTGATTTATTCTATATAAACACAATTTAACCTATGTTTGGTTAATTCTACCCATCGGATATTTTCTTTTGGGATTACAATATCTTCATTAAAAACAAGTTTAAATCCCTTTAAACCAATAAATATGTGTCCATATAATCCGCCATCATCATCACAGATATGGAAATTTCTTCCAATTGCTCTTATATGTGTCCTACCAAAAAGTCCTGCATCTGTTGGTTCTGAAACTACTGGAATTATAATTGTTCCTAATAGCGCTATTAATGCTACTCCTGATATTACTAATAATTTTTTATTCATATCAACTCACCTGTGATATAATAGTGGTTTTATAAATATATAAACATTTTTATTTACAATTAATTAAAAAGTGAATATTTCAGGCAGTTTTTCTCTTACTTCGAAAAAACTAGTTTTAATTTCTCTTCTCTCATTTTTAGATAAAATATATAGAACATACTAATTATACTCCTTCTTGAATTGAATAATTAATAATATTAAAATTGGTTTAAAACACAAAAGTATTGCTAACAATAAATAAACTAGCAATTAATAACATAAATGTTAATAAACTAATAATTTTTCTTTTCATTTTCTTCCCCATTTAGCAAAATATAAGTATCTTTATATATATTCTCCGCTTAACAAAATTAAACATTAATTGATTTATTCTTTGGAAAAATAACAATAATTTAAAAAAATAAAAAGTAAATATTCCTTTTTTTATATTATAAGATTTACTTAATAGAATTACATAAGTATTGTTTGTTCCAAATTCCTCTAATTTAATATCATGAAAAAATAATACGGAATAATATTAAAAGACAATTAAAATGAATGTTACTACTAACTTTTTGAATATAAAACTAGATGATTATTTAGATTAATTCAATTCCTAAACTTACATCTGGAGCAGTACCACCCTTCCCCCTCAAAAGGTGATAAATAATTGCCTTTACATTGGGGACAAAGAGGACCATCTGCATCTGATTTTTCTGAATTTTTTAATTCTAGATTGTCAATATCACTCCAAATTAATCTATTATCATACCCTTCTTTTCCTTCATGATATCGATAAAAACCGCATATGGGACAATAATAGAAAGGTCTAAGTTCTTTATCATAATCTCTCGTCATTTCCATCCTATGTTTTGGGCATCTATTCCAAATTAATCTTGCCATTTTCACCAATATTCTAAAATGACCATTCAAATAATAATTTTTTGGTATAAATCTTAAATTTATGATTTTCTTTAGAAAACAAGATTACTTTTCAGTTAAAACTAACCCATTTTCTTTAAAATTGCATATATTAAAAAAAATATCAAGAAACCACCTGAGCCAATAAGATAACCAATAAAATCATTTGAACCAGAAGCAAAAAGACCAAATCCTAAGAAAAGTTGTAATGTGGTTGCAAAAACAATAATTATTGCAAGAGCAAGAAACACTCTATAATTTGAATATTTTTTTCCAATCATTAAAAGAAAATTATCTCGATTTATATATTAATATTTGTGGAGATTTTCAACAATTAAAAAATTACAAAACTTCCTGGGTGAAAATAACAAGCATTAATGATAAAAAAAGTATCATTTTTCCAATAACTCAATATTTCTTTGGTAGAAATAGATTTATAAAACAAAAGTTATTTAGAATTAAAGAATGAAATGGAAAAAAAGAGATCCAAAACCATATTCGAAAGAAGAAACTGAATATATTAATTTTCTTGTTAAAAAACATGGTTATAGACTTGGTACTAAAGAAGAAAAATACCGAATTTATAAATAATTCTTATTGTAGATTTTGAGTGTTAGAATAAGAAAAAAAATCTTATTGAAATACTAATAATTGCTTTTATACTAATCATTGGATTAAGTGGATGCACTAATTCTTTTTCAAGAAATTATTATTGACGATTCTTATTATCAAGATGCACCGAAAGATCCTTTTATAATTAATAAAGTTCGACTTTTCAAAAATATACTTTATTTTAATATATCATATAGTGGAGGATGTATAAAGCATGATTTTCAATTAATCGCGTCATCATTTATGGAATCCGACCCTGTTCAGGTTAATGTTTTATTATCTCACGAGAATAATGATGATCCATACGATATGTAGATAACAGAGAATCTTGGTTTTAATTTATTATCATTAAAAAAATCATGGCAATATCAATATCAGGAAAAATCAGGTGATATAAATATAAATATTCAAGATTGGAGTAATTTAATACACTATGAATTTTAATAAAATATTCATATTGTTTTATTTTTGACCTTTTAAACTACGATTCAGAATATTTTTTCCATTAAATATACATCTAAACGTTTTCCAAATTTAAAACCAACCTCTTTCATAATTCCGATATGTTCAAACCCTAAAGATTCATGAAGATGAATGCTATTTAAATTTCCCTCTGTTATTCGAGCTATCACAACATGAAATCCAGCTTTTTTACCTTCTTCAAGTAAATTTTCCATTAAACTTTTTCCAATACCCTTATTCTGAAATTCTTCTTTAACATAACATGAAATCTCATAAGTGTCAGAATAAACACATCTATCAGACCATTTACTAAGAGATGCCCATCCAACGATAACATTATTTTCCTCAGCAATTAGTATCGGATTTTTTTGATAATGACATTTAAACCAAACTTTTTGCTCATCAAATGTTTTTATTTGAGTATCAAAAGTAGCTGTTGTTTTAAGGATCGCTTCGTTATAAATTTCTGTTATTTTCTCTAAATCTTTTATCTTTGCTTCTCTAATTGATAACATGTTATAATCACACATGATTTGTTATAATACTATATTATAAAAATCCACTGTTTTATCAGAAATTAATGATAAACTATAACACCTTAAATCATCTAATTTTCAAGGTACCCAAATTTTAATGGTAATTTCTTTGAAAAAAGATAAGCAAATCATCATAATACTTTTGATAACCTCTCATAAATATTTTTTAATTAAAATACACAAATAGTTATGGTGATTATTATAAAAAGATTTGGAGAAAGAGTAAAACGTGTTTGGCAGCGAATTTATGATTTAGAGAAGAAACCTAAACAAACAAAACTATCAAATTGGAGGAATCAAAAAAACAGTAGACAATAACTCTGTTAATTGATTTTCTTAATTACTGATGAAGATTATATGATATTGGAGGAAAATTACGATGGGCAGGACAATCCCAACATTTCGATATTTGATTGAGTCATTTGGAATTGAATGGAATGATTTTAAAAGAGTATTAAAAAAAATTGACAAGGAAGCATTTGAAGAATTGTTGAACCACGCAAGAAAACATGGAGCTGCTGGATCAAACATAGCTATTCCAAATCCTTTTGAACCTATTGTTATGTCTATTCTTATTGAACATGAAAAAACAATTCGAAGCCTTAAGGAAAAAATAGATAAAAGTAATGATCTAGAGTTTAAAGCTGCAAAAGATATGCTATGCGTATTCATAAAATTTTGATGTATGTATCCATTTTATCTTGAGTTTGAACTTGTCAAACCCATTTCT
>DAOWFO010000046.1 GCA_030637965.1 Thermoplasmata archaeon | reverse complement strand
TAAGTACAGCTGAAAAACCTTTTTTAAATAGGATTTGCGGATCTTTAATATGTTTTTCAGTAATAATTTCAATTCCTAAACCTTTAATCCAATCTATTTCTCTTTTCAATATTCTTTTAGGTAAACGATAAGAAGGAATAGCATAACGAAGCATTCCTCCCGGTTCCTTTTCGGCATCAAATACGGTCACAGAATATCCCATTCGAACAAGGTCTACTGCAGCAGAAAGACCAGCAGGACCTGCTCCAATAATTGCTACTTTCTCATTATAAATTTTTTTACAAGGTTCACTAACAAGAGATCTTCTGGCAAGTTCATAATCAGAAGCATATCTCTTAAGAGCACGAATTGGTACAGAATTTTCCTTCACTCCTTGTTCACAGTTATCTTCACAAGGTCTAGTACAAACTCTACCACAAATGGCAGGAAATGGATTAGCTTGACGTATTACATCAATTGCTTCTTCAAATCTTTTATTTGCAATAAGATTGACATATGCCTTTACATTAACACCTGCTGGACATGCCTTAGAGCACTCAGGCATTTCTTTTATTTCAATCATATATTGTTTTTTATTTACAATAATTATACCACTATCGCCCTCTAATAAAGATTTAGCATTGAAATTTTCAGGGCGATTTTTAGTATCCAAAATTAATCCCTACCTCTAAATATAAAACTTATTTAAAAACTATTATGTTGAAAATGAAGATTACTTGATTTGAACATCTTTTATTGAATGATGTCTATTGGCAAGTTTGCGGATTATATCGATATTTCTCCCGCCCTTACCGATTAGTTTAGATTTATCGCTTGTACTTGCTTCAATCTTTGCAACTGTAGAATCCCCACTACCCTCTAAAATAATATTATTTATTTTGTAGGGCTTACATAGGTTTCGAACAAATTTTTCTTTGTCAGGATCTGATTCAACAAATTTTATGTTCTTTTTGAATAGGTTTCGTAATTTTTCTAAATTTTTTGCTTTGTTACCTATTGCAATACCTAGATAACCTTTTTTCACAATAAAAATTAACCTATCTCCTACGACCATGCAATCAAGAATATCAGCTCGTGTAATTTTACTAGCCATATTTATATACTGCATAATATCATTAGAAAGTAATATGTTGGTCATAAATAGCTACCTTTTATCAACAAGCTGCTTTATGTTGGAGCCACCTTCATCCAAAACAGCGAAAACAGAAACTGCAAAGGCCTTCCCACATGCATATCCTAAGTCAATAGAGTTGGAATTATAATTAAAGATGGGTATTTTCTTCTTCTTAGATAACTTTTTAATTTCAGACGAGAGTGGACAGTTTTTTGCTATTACTATTAGTTTTGCTGTTCCATTATTTATGTTCAGTTTTGTTTGTCTTGCCCCAATTTTTACTTTTCCTTTTTTTACAGTAGTTTTTAAAGTTTTTCCAATGTCAATCATTTTATTTCCCCTTCCCCTTTCTCCTTCTTTGCATTACAAGTTCGACTGCACCAGTTCCCAAATTGACCGGCTGCCCAACAATAATATTTTCGGCAACACCATCAAGCTTATCGCTTTCTCCTATCCTACTAGCCTGTAACAAGTGGTTAACAGTTATTTCAAATGCTGCCCTTGATAGAACTGAGTTTTTCTCACCGCTCACACCATGTCGCCCTATGGCTTTTATCTGACCGTCACCAGTCATAATATCTGCCACAAGCATAATATGTCTTTTGTCTACATTCAAACCTTGTTCTGATAGTGTATTATGAGCCTCCTGTATTATCATGTTGCGTGCAGCTTCAATTCCAAGCACTCTTCCAACAGATTGGATATCGTTGCATGTTGTCCTATAAGGATCAACACCATTTATTTCCAGAACCTTCTTGAGATTACTTCCTTCACTATATATTACGTAACCTTCTTTTGGCTCCTTTCTTATTATTATCCGTTTAATGCCATCAATTCCTTTAACTTTAAGGTCTTTAAGCTTTTCATTTACATCCAATAGTGTTTTATAGCTTGGATCATCCAAGCTAATTTTGATATCGTTCTTTTCTTTTTTTACATCAGTCTTTCTGATTTTTTTAATTGATTCTATCAGTTCATCAACTGTGATTCCCTTCTTTTTTAGTGTTTTTTTGTCAGGTTTAATGTTGATTACTAAGTTAATGATATCTGCCCCTATTTCAGCAATATCATTAAGATTCGTAATTTCAATTTGGTTTGCAATTTCTGTTGCAAGACTAGAATCTGACTTATATTTATCAAGTAGATAGATACTCATCATAGGTGTAGAAGGAATGGATCTAGCATCCACAATTTCAATAAGCCTTGGTAATCCAAGGGTAACATTAATCTCAGCAACACCAGCGTAGTGGAAAGTTCTCATTGTCATTTGGGTTCCTGGTTCACCAATACTTTGTGCACCTACTATCCCACAGGCCTCCGAAGGATCGATTAAATTTTTCTTATAACCCTCCAATGATTTTGATAATATTTCCTTTAATTTTTGTTTTAGTTTTTTATCCTCTGCAACCTTATAAATAATTTCATCAATTATTGAAAGAGGAAGGTATTTTCCATTTAAAATTTTGTTTATATCAATTCTTATTTTTTTGTGTTCCTCCGGTTCTTCTTGTTTTTTAGGAGGTTCAACTTCTTTCACTATCTCTAGGATTTCTATAGAATCGGATATCTCTTTAACCTTCATTGATTTTTTCTTTGAAGTTTTCTTTCCTTTTTTAATACTAGATTTGGTTTGAACTTTCTTTTTTTCTTTTCCTTCTATCTTTTTTACCGTTTTTTTCTTTAAGATCTTTTTAGATTTTTTGCTTTTTTCTTCCTCTTTTTTTATTTTTCTCTTTGTAATAGTCTTTTTAGAAGGTTGTCTCTTTTCAACTTTCTTTTTTGTCCTTTTCACAGTTTTTTTCACTGAGATTTTTTTTGAAGGGATTTTCTTTTTTATAATTTTTACTGGTTTTTTTGAAACCTGTTTTTTAATTGTTTTATTCTTATCTTTATCTTTGGCTGAAGCTTTTTTATTTGGCAATTTAGACTCCCTCCCTAATATCAGCGATTATTCGATCAACATCTACAGATTTTCCTGCAATACTTCTACTAGGATCAACACCGTCCTCACCATATTCAAATTGTATTATCTGTCCCCCAGCATGTCTCACAGTACCATCGCTCTCTACTTTTACATCTTCTAATGCATTAATCAAACGTCTTTGCATATATCCTGATCTAGAAGTACGTACTGCTGTATCTACTAATCCTTCTCGTCCCCCCATTGAATGAAAGAAATATTCTGTTGGAGTTAATCCTTTTTTATAACAAGATGCAACGAATCCTTTTGCGCTTGCACCAAGGTCATTCTTTTTAAAATGTGGTAATGTTCGATATTGATAGCCCCTGTGTATTCTTTCACCTCTTACTGCCTGTTGTCCAACGCAGCCTGACATCTGTGAAAGATTGAGCATAGATCCACGTGCACCAGATTTTGCCATTATTACTGCACTATTTTCAAGACCGAGATGTTTACCTGCTATTTCTCCAGCACTATCTCTTGCTTTTCCAGTTTCTCTCATTATTTCCATTTCAAGTGTTTCTTCTATACTTCTACCTGGAAGTGATTCTAATTCATCATTCTCATATGCTTTTACAAGGCTGTCGATTTTTTTCATTGCTTTATTTAATCTCTCTTCAATTTGCCTTTTTGCCTCATCAGGAATGTCTTCATCTTCAATACTTGTAGTAAATCCAAAAAGTGTTATCGCTGCAATTGCTAGTCTTGTTACCTTATCAATAAATTCCCTTCCTGCACCCATGCCGTGGTCTCGGATTATTCTATCTAGAATTCTTCCATTAAAGGCACCAATGCTATTTTCATCAATTGTCCCCTGCATAAGAATCCCTTTTTTTATTATAACATATGCATTATAGGGACAATCTGGTGCCGTACATTTTTCGCAATTTAAACACGTTTTAGCTTTAAACTCTAAATATAGATCATCAGGTAATAAAGTACTGAATATGTCTTTTCCAGTTACGTATCTTTTTCCATTCTCTGTAAAGACTTTGGGGAGTTTACCCTCAAATCCTGTTGCGGCTAAGATATGTGAAGCATCCTCGATCGGTATTTTTCTATCTTTATTTGTAAGTAAAAAACCCCCGGATATGATGTCGTGTATTCCACCAATAATTGCTCCACCGAATCTTGGAGATAAGATGTTCTCTTGTACTTTCATTAATATTTCTGCTTCAGCTTTTGCTTCTTCTCCTTGTATTAGATGGAGATTCATTTCATCCCCATCAAAATCAGCGTTGTATGGGGGACATACACATAAATTGAATCTAAATGTTTTATGAGGTACAACTTTAACTCTATGAGCCATCATTGACATTCGGTGAAGAGATGGTTGACGATTAAATAAAGTGATATCTCCCTCCATTAATTGCCTTTCAATTATTGAACCAATTTCCAGGTTTTCAGCGATATTTTCTGCGTTTTTCTCAGTAACTTTGATACGCCGTTTCATACCCTCTGTATCCTTTACAACGTAGTTAACACCGGGGATGTATTCATTAGAATCTCCATTAACTGAGAATTTTTGTATAATTATTTTTTTACACCAGTCAATATTATGTACTGTAACTCTAACTGGAACAGTCAGTTCTTTTGCAATTCTTATAGGAACTCCAATTTCGTTTATACTTAAATTAGGATCAGGGGAGATAACAGTGCGAGCTGAAAAATTGACACGTTTACCAGAGAGATTACTTCTAAACCTACCTTCCTTTCCTTTTAGACGTTGGGCAAGAGTCTTCAAAGGTCTACCAGAACGATGACGTGCAGGAGGTATTCCAGATGTCTGATTATCAAGATATGTTGTTATATGGTATTGTAATAGCTCCCATAAATCTTCGACAATAAGCTGAGGTGCACCAGCATCTCTATTTTCCTGTAATCGTTGATTTATCCGTATGACATCAACAAGCTTGTGTGTAAGATCATCTTCTGATCTTTCTCCAGATTGGAGAGTTACAGATGGTCTTACAGTAACAGGTGGTACTGGTAAAACGGTAAGGATCAACCATTCAGGTCGGGCTGATTTTATATTAATGTCTAATAGAGGTAAATCCTCATCGCGTATCTTTTCAAGCCATTCTCTTACCTCAGAAGGTGTTAGCTTCTTGCCATTTTCTCTTAAAGAGGTAGGTTTATCAAGTTCAATTTTTCCTACTTCTCTACCACATGAGATACATTTGTCAGCCTTTCTAGCCTCCGTTATAATTTGTTTGAATAGTGGTGCCTTGTTCTTCCCTTCTTGTTCATACTTTTTTAATTCTTGAAAATATTCATCTTTTTGTTTACTACTTAATAGTAGATGTCCACATTCCCTACATGTTGAGCGTAGGCAGTCTCGAATGGTTCTTATGTGTCCTACATGTATAACTGGCATTGCTAAGTCTATATGGCCAAAATGTCCAGGACACTTATCTTTACCTACTCTTTGGCCACATGTTTTGCATCGTAATCCAGGTTCAACAACACCCATCCGCGGATCCATAAGCCCCATAGTAATTGGAAATCCATCATCGTCATAAGTGTCAGCTGTTATAACTTTTGTACCACTCACTTTTCTTATTTCTTTTGGTGAGAGAAGCGAAAAATATATACTTCCAATCTTTTTTGTAATACTATTTGTTCTTTCCATAATTAAACCCTTTATAAATATTATACTAAAGATTCCAACTTTAATCTTGGTGCAATACCTAAAGATTTTAATTCATCCATTAGGAGTTTGAATGCATAACTCATCTCAATAGGGTATATGTTTGCCTTATCTCCACATACAGAACAACGCAAATTACCATGCCTATCACGTATTGCAACATGTCCACAAGTATTGCACACATATTTAATAGTAAGATCAGACTCATCTAATAAACGATCTTTAATAACCATCGATGCTCCATGGCCAATAAGACAGTCTCTTTCCATTTCTCCAAATCTAAGACCACCTTCTCTAGCTCTACCTTCAGTAGGTTGTCTGGTTAGTATTTGAACTGGTCCTCTAGAACGTGCATGTATTTTCCCAGCTACCATATGATGAAGTTTTTGATAATAGATACATCCAACAAAAATATCAACTTCTAATTGTTTCCCAGTTTCTCCATTGAATAGTATTTCTTTACTGTTATGTTTAAATCCGTTTTTAGTTAGAGCATCGCGGAGCAATTCTTCTTTTTCACCACTAAAAGCTGTTCCATCTACAAATCTTCCTTCTAATGCTCCTACTTTTCCCCCTATCATTTCAAGTACATGACCAACAGTCATTCTACTTGGAATTGCATGTGGATTGATGATCAGATCTGGAGACATTCCCTGTTCATTAAATGGCATATTCTCTTGAGGTACCAGAAATCCAATAACTCCCTTCTGACCATGTTTTGATGCGAACTTATCTCCATATTCAGGTATACGTTCTTCACGAACTTTTATCTTAACCATCCTGGATCCATTTACAGATTCTGATAACATGACCTTATCCACAGTTCCTCCTTCTCCATGTTGAACTGTTACTGAAGTTTCTCTCCTTTTTTGTGGGGTTAGGAAATCAGTGGGTTCCTCAAGAAATCTTGGTGGTGAGGTCTTTCCAACAAGTACATCACTACCTTTTACTTCACATTCGGGTGATATAAGACCATCTTCTCCAAGGTTTAGATAAGAATCTTCGCTCCGCACACCTCTGCATTCTGGTTCTGGAATCTCAAAATGATCCTCTTGACCCCCTGGATAACGTTTTTCCTCGCTGCTGTAAGTTCTGAAGAAAGTACTTCGTCCTATTCCTCTTTGAATGCTTGATTTATTCATTATAAGGGCGTCTTCCATATTATAGCCTTTGAATGACGCAACACCAACAATAAAATTCTGCCCTGCAGGTCGTTCTTTAAATTTTAAATATTTTGTAGCATGAGTTTGGACAAGAGGTCTTTCAGGATAATGCATTAGATGACCTCTTGTATCAGGTCTAATTCTATAATTTGAGGCACAAAAACCAAGAGATTGCTTACCCATACCTGCACCCATAGTTATTCTGGGGGATGAATTGTGCTCTGGATATGGTACAAGAGAAGCACCTATTCCAAGAATGCACATAGAATCTAATTCCATATGGGTATGATCCTTTGTGATTTCATCCTCTTTTAATGCAATGAGTGTGTTTTCTTCTTCCTCTGCATCTATATATTCAATAATCCCCTTGTTTACAAGGTCAATCCACTTGGTATCTGTTTCTTTCATTTTACTAAGATCTTTCTTAGTAAACAATAGTTTACCTTTTTCTGTAACGGCCAGAGGCCTTCTTAATCGACCACAGTCACAATTTACAATAACATCATTCTCATCTTTATAATATGCAACGTTTACTTCGTTATTTATTAATCCATTCCTTCGCCTATCTCTAATATCTTGTACAAGTTCTTTTCCTTTGGAATGCATTCCTATTAAATCTCCATTCAGATAAACTCTAGTACCAGTTAATTTTTTAGAAATCTCTTTAACACCTAAGTCCTTAAGCACACTTTCAACCTCTTTTTCTGGAGAGCCCTCTGAAATTTCTACAGTAAGTGCCAGATTTTTTACGAGACCACAATTTGGCCCCTCGGGTGTTTCATTTGGACATAATCGTCCCCATTGTGTGGAATGTAAATCTCTGGCCTCAAAATGTGGCTGGGATCTTGTTAGTGGAGAAGTAACTCTCCTTAGGTGACTTAAAACTGCAAGGTTGCTAGTTCGATCAAGAAGTTGTGATATACCTGCTCTTCCCCCAACCCAATTCCCTGTAGCAAGGGCGTGATGTATACGTTGACTCAAAACATCTGATCGAAGTGATGAACTAATCTTTATTTCTTTACCTTTTGCATGGACCCTTTCTATCTGATATTTTAAATCTTTACATAGAGCGGTTAAGGAGACACGGAAAAGATCCTCCATAAGATCTCCTGCAAGCTTTAATCTCTTATTCGCATAATGGTCTTTATCATCCTCTTCCCTTTTATTTAATGCTAACTCCAATACAGCCATACCCATTCGAGCCATAAAAATAGCTTTAGTAATACGATCAGTAGGCTCATTACCAAGATGAGGTAGAAGATTTCTGTCCATAAGAGTTTCAACTCTTTTAATTCGATACTCCTTTGCCTGCCCTCCTGCGAATTTCTTTCCAAGATACGCAACTGCTTCCTCCATTGTTGTTATTCCATATTCATTTGCGCATTCTTCTATGTTAGCAAGAATAAATGGTTTCATTTTAGGATCTACGCTTATAATGTCAACGATTTCCTCATCGCTTTCCATTCCTAGTGATCTTAGTAAAATCATCAAAGGTATTTGACCATAAGTTGTTGGTAGAGATACCATTAGCATTCCATCTTTCTTTTTTTCTACAACAGTTAGGGCACGGTATCCTTCTCGTTGTGAAAATACCTTAGCAACTTCAACAGTTCTTCCATATCTGCTAGTTTTTTCAACAAGAACTCTATTTGGAGCAAGATCTTCAACTGTAATTAGCACTCTTTCAGTACCATTGCTAATGAAATATCCACCAGGATCCAGGGGATCCTCTTGCAATTTTTGGAGTTCTTTTTTATACTCCTCTTCTGTTAATTCATGTTCCTTTTTTTTCTCGATGTTATACTTTGCAAGATTGCAAGCCTTAGATTTCAGCATAATAGGAAGATTACCAATTTTTACTTCTTCTGGTTCATATTCTACTTCATCCTTTACAGGTATGAATTCTAATGTTAAGGGCGCTTCGTATGTTAAGTCTCTAAGTCGCGCCTCCATGGGTTTTAACGGTCTTTTAGTACCATCTGCTTCTTTAACTTCAGGGCTTCCAACTGTAATTTTACCAAATTTTATCTTATATCCTTCGATTTCTGGATAAATAAAACCCCTTTCCATTTCTTCTTCTTGACCAATCATTGTACTATCGATAATGTTTTGTAATCTGCGTTCTAAAAAATCATCATATGATGCAATCTGGTGGTTTACAATACTACGATCTCTATAAAAAGAATCTACAAGTTTTCTCATTTATTTACACCTATTATATACTACTTTCTACAACAAACCTATAAGCAATTGCTTCTTTAGCAGTATGGCTATTTCTAATGATTTTTACAATTTGTCCTGGTTTTGCCCCAATGGAAATAGATACGGGATCGGTAGATAGGATTTTTGGAAGTCGATTTGGTTCAATATTATATTTCTTAAGTAATTCAGTTTTTTCTTTTTCAGAAATTATCTCGTGGAGTGGAACTAGATCATGGCTCATTATATTAAATTGTATCCGTATCTTCTCTTTTACCATTGTATCCTTTTCCTCCTAGCATATCATTTTTTCAGCGGGCCTGAAGGGATTCGAACCCTTGGCCACCTGGTTAAAAGCCAGATGCTCTACCTAGCTGAGCTACAGGCCCATTATGGACCAGGACTCAACATTTACACCATACTTCTATATATATCATATTCTATCTAATCTAATACTGAAATAGCCTACCGATATACAGGTTCCCATATAAATAAATTATGGGAGGTAATAGGTTATCCATTTTATTTATATTATCCATGTTTTTAATTTTTAAAATATTTATAATAGTTATCTTGATTATTATTTTTCTTTCTTCCCTTTTGTATGTTTCAGTATAAGTTGATTTTTTTGCTTTTTGAAGGTTATCTCATAATCTTCAAAAATCGGACTCCGCCCTAATAGAACTGGTATATCATTTCGAGCGGATACATGTATCTGATTATTCTCATATAAGTTAACCAGCTCATCCTTTTCAATACTCATATTTAATGTGGATTTAAACAAAGATGCGGTTCCCCCGGCAGTGTCAACATCCCCTGCTTCTTCTAATTCCAATTCTAAATACTGAGCGATAGGCATTGGAATGACGATAAAGTCTCCGCCAGAATCTAATAACGCTTCTATAATAGGTGTCCTTTTTCCTTTATAGTGGAATTTAACGGGTATTATTGGGTATTTACAATAATCAAAGATAAAGCTTGAATTTGTCATACAATCAATGTAATCTTATATCTCCAGATAATACTTTTGATATTTTTATATCGTCATCTGGAAATCTGTCTTCTGGATATTTTTCTTCAGCCAATTTTAAGATATCTTCAATATTATTGCTATGATCAATAATTTCGTCGTTAAAAAGTAAAAGCCACTCCCCTTGAAATTCTTCTGGATTTTTTTCTTTACTCATGGAATAGTTGATACCACGAATATCACTTATAAGGTTTATGTTTCCTTAAAAAATATATGCACACTAATTGCTTTGTTTTTTCGACTTTAACTAAAAATTTTAAAAAAGTATATATATTATGAGTTACAAATAGCAATAAGTAAAAATTTAAAGAAAGTGCGAGAAGAGGTTTTAGTAAAAATGAATATAGTTACATTAAGTGATTTATCAAGAGCTATAGCACATAGGGTTGGAGTGGACGTTGAAGAGGCTCGTCGAGATGCAGGATTTGTATTGGATATATTTGGATTCGATGACCGTGTTATCGACAATGTATTGGATCCTGAAGATAGACAATTATTTTATATATTGGAGGAAGAAGGGATGCTTTCTACTGAACGAGAAGAGACAACTCTTTATGATGGGAGAGAATGGAGAACACATTACTGGCAACTAAAAAAGGAAATAATTTTGAAATATTCTAAAGAAAAAAATAAACCAATAAGAACTACTATTTTGAATAAAAATCAGTCAATTCCTTCTATTGAGGAATCAGATGAAGAAGAAGTTTACGATCAACTTGAGGAGGATATTTGGACTACTAGGAAACTAGTAGAGTAAATCTTCCTTTATTTTTCAATAAAATTAATAACCAACTTGGAGTTTCATATTTTTCATATGGTTTGGAGGCTATAAAGAATTTTACGGTGATGTGGAATGTTAAAAAAGAAAATAATTATAAGTTCGGAATCTGTAACTGAAGGACATCCTGATAAGATGTGTGATATAATATCTGATGCAATTCTTGATGAGGCGTTAAGACAGGACAAAAATTCTCGTGTTGCGGTTGAGACTGGTACTAAAAATGGCGGAGTTATGGTTTTTGGTGAAATGACCACACAAGGATATATTGATATACCAAGGGTAGTACGAGATTCAATAAAGGATATTGGATATACTGAGGCCAGTTATGGTATCGAATGGGAAACATGTTCTGTTTGGGTTCAAATTACTGCGCAAAGCCCCGACATATCTCAGGGTGTTTCTAAAGGAGAAGGTTTACATAAAAAACAAGGAGCAGGCGATCAAGGAATGATGTATGGCTTTGCATGCAATGAAACAAAAGAATTGATGCCTCTCCCAATCACACTTGCGCACAAACTTACAAAAAGAATTTCTGATGTTAGAAAAAATGGAAGTATTTCATATCTACGACCAGATGGCAAATCTCAGGTTTCGATAGAATATAATGAAAACGGTAAACCTCTTAGAGCTGATACGATTGTTGTTTCAATGCAGCATGATGGTGCGATTTCTTATGAAAGAATAAAAAAAGATGCTATAGAAAAAATTATTAAACCTATTTGTAAAGATTGGGTCGATAAAGAAACAATATTTCATGTTAATCCTACAGGTGCTTTTGTTAGAGGAGGCCCATATGCAGATGCAGGAATTACCGGCAGGAAAATTATTGTAGATACTTATGGTGGCATAGGTAGACACGGCGGTGGGGCCTTTTCTGGAAAAGATCCAACAAAGGTTGACCGAAGTGCTGCATATATAGCTCGTTACATTGCAAAAAACATTGTTGCTGCAGGTATTGTAGATAAATGTGAAATCCAGCTAGCATATGCAATAGGTGTTGC
The DNA here is from genome assembly GCA_030637965.1 of Thermoplasmata archaeon. GTDB lineage: Archaea > Thermoplasmatota > E2 > DHVEG-1 > DHVEG-1 > DAOWHD01. The sequence continues at coordinate 13,740 of DAOWFO010000046.1, read as the reverse complement.
AGAGCCTGTTTCAATAAATATAGACTGCTTTGGGACCAATAGAATCCCAGTCGATAAAATTGAAGTAATTGTTAGAGATTTTTTCCCACTTTCACCTGAAGAGATTATCAAACATCTAAATCTTAGAAGACCAATATTTAAGAAGACTGCTTCATATGGACATTTCGGTAGAAACGATCCAGATTTTACCTGGGAGAAAATTGACAAGGTGAATTTGATTAGAAGAGAGGCGGGAATGAAAAAATAGATTAATCAATATGAATAAATCTAAATGAATCGTCAATAAGTAATATATAGTAAGTAATAATTATATGCATTATCTAAAAATGACATATGTGGAGGAAGAAACAATATGGTGGAGTTTGAGACAATAAAGGCTGAAGAAATAAAGTTTGGTAGAAACAACTTTATAGAAATATCTAGAAAGAAAGCAATTACTGATGGAGCAGAAAATGAATTTATTTCTATCGCTAGAGGTTTTTATCTACCAGATGGGGGAAAAGGATGGAAATCATCAATTACACTACCTAATGAAAAAGATAAGATTAAAAAAATTTCAGAGCTAATAAACTCTATATAAATCTAAAGTACGATTATTTTAAATTTAAGGTTTTATTTACTATTATTGCTTTTTCGTTAGTTTAAAGTAGAGGTATAGACATTTAGAGGTGTGATTGGAGAGGGTGACTCTAAAGAAGCTAAAATATATTTAATAATTGCATTTATAATTATTTTAGCTGTATTTTTCGCTGTTGTTTTTAGTGGTAATCAATTTAAACAAGCATATGTTCATCATGATTTTTTAGATGAAAAATGGTTGGAAAATTTAGATGAACGTGATAGCGTCTCTTATTTTTTTGGTTTAGAGAAGTGGGGATCATTGATATATGAGCTTGATTGTAACTATACTACTTATCTTATCATTACAACTATTAAAACTATCGTCATGATGGACGAAAAAGAATTAAAAGATGAAATCGAGGAGACAGTTGAAAAGGCATTAAAGTTAGGAATAACACTTGATAATAATACCAAAATTTCGGGAGAAAGAATGTTAAAAAATGGTCATAAAACCATGTATATTGTTTACAATGGAAATGATACTTCTAAAAATTCATATGAGCAAGTAAGGGTTATTGGTGAGGTGTGGAATTGTGGTAATTCAGGTACTTCAATAATTAGTTTGGGTTTTTCTCAGATTTCGGATAATTCAAATAACAATTCTAAAATAAATACTACATATTGGGAAAAAATTATTGGGGATGAGGGTGGAACATTTGGGACTAAAGGCTTTCAAAGGGAAGATGGATTAATATATAATGTGGTTTGCCATTGATATTTTATTCCTTTAATTCTGCCTTCTGTAAGTTATAACCCATCGGGCATTCAATATTTTTACCGAAAATTTTTGTTATTTTATATTTTTTTTCTTTTTTTATTACTTTATTATTACAGAGAGTATAATGGAAGCATCCTATACTTTTACAGTCATTTTTCTCAATTATTGTTTTACTACCTATGGATAGTTTTTTATCTATTAATGTAACAATTGGTAACTCTTGTACCTCTACGACTACGGCACCATCCTCAAAAACGTTACAGTTATGTTTCTTGTCTCGCACTTTAATTATTTTATAATGTCTGTTTGGTTTAAGATTGAAGCATACTGTTTTTAATTTACAGTTTCTACATTCGTTTATAGGTCCTAAATAAATAAATTCTTTTTCTTTTTCAGCTAGTTTTTCTCCAATAAGTGTTACTTGAGCCATACTATATTACTCCTGTTTGTTTTGCTACTGCTTTTGCTGCTTTTTCGGTCAGGCCCGTTTCTCCCAATATTGTATATCGTTCAGGACGTATCTCATGAGCCTTAACTAGTGCTTCGATAATTTTTTTCTTTGATACACTAAGTTCTTCTGATGTGATTGGAGCTCCTATCTTTTTAAGTGCATCTCGCACTTTTTCCCAATTACCACCATGAAGATATACCATCATAATTGCACCGATGCCACATTGCTCACCATGTAATGGTTTTTTTCTCTTTTTACCCTTTAACATGATTCCTGGACCTAAATGATCCAACATGTGTGAAAACATGTGTTCGGCCCCTGATGCCGGTCGGGTATTACCTGCCACACTCATTGATACGCCTGATACAATCATAGCCTTTACTGCAATCCAAGCTGATTTTTCTACGTCTGGTATTATTTCATCAGCATGGTCCATTACAAGTTGTGCTGCAGTTTCGGCAAGTACTGCAGCATGACTACTATACTCTTCATGTTTTAAGCGTTGTGCAAGTTTCCAATCCATTACTGCAGATAGATTTGATATCACGTCTGCACATCCTGCAGCAAGCATTCTAAAAGGTGCTTTGCAAATGATTTCGGTATCTGCAAGTACTGCTAATGGTGAGGATGCCGTTTTTGAGACTGATCCGGTTCTATGTTTCAATGATGCACGTGGGGATGCAATACCGTCATGGGAAGCACATGTGGGTACGCTAATGAATGGTCTTGAAAGTTCAAATGCTGCAAGTTTTGTAACATCGATCACGCTTCCACCACCAATACCTAAAAGTATATCTATATCGCGCTTTTTTGCATAATTTATCAGTTTGTTTACTTGACCAACAGTGGCTGTTGTTACTATTTTCTCATTAACAATATAATCTGATTTCTTAAGGATTTTAACTATTTCCCCTCCTGATAATTTTTTAGTTTTTTTATCAACTACAATTAATACAGAGTTTCCTCTTACCATTCGATTGCACAGTTCAGCTACTTTTGATGTAGTTTTATGCCCTACTATTATCTCCCTAGGAAATATCATAGTTTTTGATTTTGTAAATCGTTCCATAAGCAAATTTGTAAACCAAGCCCTTAATATATTATATTTTCCTTTATAGGTACCTGTGATTAGCTTAAAAAATTTCTATCAAAATCATAAAATCAAGATAATTTTTGGAATATTCGCTACAGTGGTAATCTTCGTTGTACTAGGGTGCATAATATTTCCCTCGATTTTTTATGATAATTGGATATGGAAATATTTTTGGGGTCCAATTGTTTCAGATGCTGTTGATCATCCTGTTTCATTTAATGGCGTTTTAGCAGAACAAAAATACACTTTTATGTCTGAAATCATCTACGGTTTTCTAATTATTATTGCCTTGTATGGTTTTTATCAACTTTTAAAAAAGTGGAATAATCCTGTAGATTGGAGATTTTGTCTTGCTATATTGCCATATGTTATAGTTGGTTCGATTACTCGTGTATTAGAAGATTCCGGATTTTTCAATGAACCTCTCGTGTACTGGTTTATATCTCCATTGATTTATTTGCAAATTTTTATTTGGGTGATTGTTTTTTTTCTTATTGGATACTATCTTCAACAGCGTTTTAAAAAACGATATTTAACAGTAAATTCCGTTTTATTTTCTGGAGGAGTTCTTATATTGTTACCATTTATTTTTTTTACTTTGCAGTGGATCATTGGTAATCAATGGAACACTAGTCAAGGCATAAGATTCGATGTATTTTTTTTAATAGTAGGTTTGATTTTTGCAATCCTTTTTTTAGTATATGCATTCTCTCGATTATTCAAAAACAATAACTCTATCAACGTCTATTCAGAAAGACTTAATTTGGCAATGATTGTGGCTCATATGTTAGATGGTATTACAAGCTATGTTAGCATTTATGATCCATTAAATATGGGATTGCCACATTATATTGAAAAACATCCTGCTTCAGATTTTATTATGGAAATTTGGCCACCTTTATTTCCAATTGTAAAATTCCTTTTAATTATTTCAGTCATATATATTTTTGATGTAATATATAAAGATGAATTAAGTGAATATTGGCGCTTAATAAATCTTTTAAAAATTGGAATTTTTATACTTGGATTTGCGCCAGGATTGAGGGATCTAATTAGAGTAGTAATGGGAGTCTAATTTAATGAAAAATAGGCGTCATCCAGATTGGTTGAAGGTGCATCTTGGAGGTGGAACAACTTATTCAGAAATGAAAAAAAGGCTTCGAAAAGCAAAATTACACACAATTTGTGAGGAAGCAAAATGTCCAAATATGGCGGAATGTTTCAGTAATGGAACTGCTGTTTTTCTGATCCTAGGAGATACTTGTACAAGAAATTGTAAATATTGTAACGTTAAGCAAGGAAATCCACCTCCTCTAAATCCAGATGAACCTTTAGCTGTTGCAGAAAGTGTTAAAAAATTAGGATTAAAATATGTGGTAATTACTTCAGTAACAAGAGATGATCTAGAAGATGGTGGTGCTAGTGTTTTTTATGATTGTGTAAATGAAATTAAGAAAAAACAATCTAAATGCAAAGTAGAGGTACTAATTCCCGATTTTAAGGGATGTAAAGAATCATTAAAAAAAGTTATCGATTCCACTCCGGATATCATAAATCATAATATCGAGGTATCTGAAGAATTGTTTCATAAAATTAGACCAGAAGGTAGCTATAAAACAAGTTTATCTCTATTGAAAAATATAAAAAATATTGATGGTAATATAAAGACAAAATCTGGCTTTATGGTTGGATTAGGGGAAGATAAAAATCATATAATAAAAACAATGAAAGATCTAAAAAAAGTAAAAGTCGATTTTTTAACAATCGGTCAGTATCTGCAGCCAACTATTAACCATATTAAAATTGAAAAATATTATACACCAGATGAATTTATGGAATTCAAAAGTATTGCTTTGGATATTGGTTTTAAACATGTAGAATCTGGACCTTTAGTTAGAAGTTCGTATCATGCAGAAAGAGCAATTTTTGAAACGAAAAAGATGAGATTTATTAATAAATAAAGTATATATCCTGATGAAAATGCGATCTAGATCTATTTACAAAGTACCAAAAGGAAAACTATTGAAAATAAGTTTAAACTACGATGAAAAAAGTAACTCAATTGAAAAAATCAGCATATACGGAGATTTTTTTGCATATCCTGAAGAGTCTATTGATTTTTTAGAAAATGAATTAAAAGGTACATTGTTAGAAAAAAAAATTATATTTGAGAAAATTGATTCAATCATTAAAAAAAGAAATATTGAGTTTATTGGTGTGAATGTGGAAGGACTTACCAAAGGAATATTAATGTGCAAAAAATGAAAGAGCAATGGAGATTATTAGAAACGGGCTATAGTACAGCCTTTGCAAATATGGCAATTGATAGGGCCGTATTAGTATCTAATAGTAGAGGGAAAGTTCCACCTACAATAAGATTTTATCGTTGGCAACCATCTGCTATTTCGATTGGTTATTTTCAGAGTTTAGAAGAAGAGGTTGATTTAGATATATGTAAAAATTTTGGTGTTAATTACGTTCGGAGAATAACTGGTGGAGGAGCAGTTTATCATGATAAGGAGTTAACATACAGTATAGTTATTTCTGAATCACATCCAAAAATTCCAAAGAACATAATGGAAAGTTATAGAATAATATGCGGTGCAATAGTTAAAGGTTTGAAAAATTTGGGAATTGAAAGTACATACATTCCGATTAATGATATTATTACAAATGGAAAAAAGATTTCAGGAAATGCCCAAACCCGTAAAGCAAAAACAGTGCTTCAACATGGGACCATACTAATAGATGTAAATGTTGAAGAGATGTTTTTTTTACTTAGGGTGCCAACTGAGAAAATAAAAGACAAGCTCATAGCTGATGTAAAAGAAAGGGTTACTTCAATTAAGCACGTTTTAGAAAAGGAAATTTCATTTGAAGAAATTTCTAATGCAATTAAATCTGGTTTTGAACAAGAATTTAATATCGAACTTGTTAAAGGAACATTAACTAAAGAAGAGGTAGAACTTACAAAAAAGTTTGAAGATGAATGTTTCTCTACAAAGGATTGGAATCATAGAAGATAAATTAAGAAAAAATTATATGAATAATAAAAAATTTGGTTATGAAAGTCAAAGTTATAAAAATTAATGCATTTTCTGATTCGATATACGGAGGAAATCCTTCTGGAGTTGTTATAAATTCTCCCGTTTTAACTGATGGGCAGATGAAATACATCTCAAAAACAATGCAAGTTTCTGAAACTGGTTTTATTTTCCCAAGTAAAAAAGCAGATTATAAAGTAAGGTTTTTCTCACCGAAAGTTGAAGTGAGCCTATGTGGACACGCAACAATTGCCACATTCTTTGCCCTTGCATTAACAGGGGCAGTATCAGGGGGAAATAACATATCTTTAACTCAAGAAACAAAGGTAGGTGTTTTGCCGGTAAACATATGTTTCAATGATTATGGAGAGATTGATCGGGTAATGATGACCCAGGTGAAACCAAGATTAAAAAATATATATTTAGATATATCAAAACTTGCTGATTCATTAAACATTTCATCAGATGTAATTAATGATTCGTATCCAAAACAAATTGTTTCAACAGGACTTTTTACTTTACCTTTATGCATAGATTCTTTTGATACTCTAAGCGATATTGAACCAGATTTTGAAAAGATTAAAAAAATATGTAAAAAATTAAATGTTGGAAGTTTCCATCTTTTTACTTTTGATACTATAGATTCCAAATCAATATATCATGCAAGAAATTTTGCCCCGTTATACGGAGTAAATGAAGATCCTGTAACAGGTACTGCAAATGGAGCAGTTTGCAGTTATCTTTTAAAAAATAATATAATTGAAGAATGTAACTTGATATGTGAACAGGGAGATATAATAAAAAGACCTGGAAGAGTATTTGTAGAAATTGGAAAGACAGACGTAAAAGTTGGTGGAAGGGCAAGATTTGTTGAAGAAAGAGAAATTTATCAGATTTTGTAATGATTAATATCTATCTCTAAACCATCTCTTGCAGCAATTACTTTAACACCAAGTTTATTAGAAAGATGGTCTGCGATTTTCCAAGGTTTAATTCTTATCATTTTCATGCCAAAATGTGTTAATATACTTAACTTTGGTTTATTGGCAGCAATTATTTTTTCTGCATCTTTTAGTGAAAGATGCATTATGTGTTCGTTACCTTCAGTTAAAACTACATTGAGAATAATTATGTCACTTTGATAATAAGATTCAAGTCCTTCAAAGTATTTTGTATCTGTGATTATTGAAATCGAACAATCTTTACCGCGGATTATTATACCATATGTTTCAACCCCATGAATGTGTTTAACTGGTGTAGTAAATGAAATTTTTCCAATATTATAGGTCCCTTTTTCTTTTAAAATTTCAATGTTTTCGATTTGATCTCTAACATAATTAAGAATAACTGAATCACCGTCAAGCGAATCAATAGTAGCAAAAACTACCCCTTTTTTCTTGAATCCTCCATTAGTCATGGCTTCTATAATTATGTTGATGTCGTTCGAATGATCGATATGTCGATGTGTCAATATGATGCCATCAAGATCCTTTGGATTAAGTTTGGGTCGACTTGACAAGCAATTAACTAGCGAACCTGGACCAGGATCAATAAGTACGTTGGTATTGTCAACTGTTATCCATATTCCTCCTGATTTTCGCAACTGTTTAGTAACAACGAAACGTGCACCGGCAGTTCCTAGAAACTTGATTTTATTCATTTTTATCCCATTGTACTAGATTTTTAATTCTTTTTTAAAGAAAAATATTAACAAAGCATAGGTGTTTATTCATTTATGAATCTTTTTGAGAATACATATGATTTAGTACGACAGATTCCTAACGGAAAAGTTTCAACATATGGAAATGTAGCAAAAGCATTAGGAGATATACATGCTGCAAGAGCAGTTGGCAGAATGATGAATCAAAATCCTAATGCTGATGATATGCCTTGCTATAAGATAGTTTATTCAGATGGTCGACTTGGAGGATTTGGGCTAGGGATAAATGACAAAATTAGAAGATTAAATCAAGATAATATATCTGTTGAGAACGGTCGAATTGTTGATTTTGAAAATATATTGTTTGATGATTTTAAAACTGATTATCCTTTGAAGAAACTTAGATCTGAACAGTTAGAATTAAGAAAAAATGTAATAATACGAAATAGCTTTGATGAGATAAGAACTGTTGCTGGATTTGATATCGCTTATCCTAAAAATGATTTTGATGAATGCTGTGGTGCATGTGTTGTAATGGACTATAAAACAAAAGAAATCATTGAAGAAAAAACCATTTTTGCTTCAACTTTTTTTCCATATATTGCAACATATTTGTCTTATAGAGAATTCCCTTTTGTAAAAAAATTAGAAAAAATTCTCAATACAAAACCTTCAATTTTAATGCTTGATGGTAATGGGCTATTACATCCTTTTGGATTAGGATTAGCATCACATGTGGGTGTTAGCCTAGATATTCCATGTATTGGAGTTGCAAAAAGTATGCTTTGTGGAAAATTAAAAAATAATACGATTCAACTGAATAATAAAAAAATAGGATATGTTTTATATTCGCCTAAACGAGCAAAAAAACCTGTTTATGTTTCCCCTGGACATAAGGTTTCTTTCGATACTTCAGTTAATATTGTAAAACATTTTTGCACATATAGGCTTCCTGATCCATTACGACATGCACATAATCTAGCTAAGACGTCTCTAGGGTGAGATCTTGAAGTTTTTTACTAGATATAAGTGGGATATCTCTTTGTTCAAACCATAATCTAAATTGTCTAATCTGAGATTTTTTTAATGCTTTCCTATGAAAATAACCGGCTGATACATTTGGAGTTTGTTTAATCACCTGGTCAAGTATGATTTTGCTAATATTATCTGCTTTGATTTGGTAGGTAGGTATCATATGACCAAATGATGCTTCCTTTTCTAAAACAACATCTGTAAATCGTGGTGCATAATGTCCTCCACCAACTCCAACTAATACAGGTATATTGTTAGGTAAATCCTTCTCATAATGGTATAAACCCAATAGCTCTAGTACTGATTTTGCTACTATATACGTTGGTTTCTTCTTTTTCCATTCTTCTTTCGTACTTCCAACCTCTACAAAGAGAGAAGGGATAGAAATAAAGGGTCCATGGTGAGTAACCTCAAAACATACTTGGTGATAGAGTTTTGCTTGCTTAGCATTTTTTTTCATTATTCTTAATAAACAAGTCATTAACCTAGGTGACGATTCCGGTAAAGTTTTGTCATAACCTCCAAATTGTGCCAGCCCATAGTTACCTATTGGATGAACTGTCAGTGTCGGTTTCCCCGTTTTGCTTGTATGGCGTGAAATAAAAATTGCTTGTTTTGGTTTAATTCCTAGTTTATCTTTTACTTCCTTATCAAGATTTTCATGCATTATTTTCCTGTCATTTAATGTGACAATTACAACGTCTTTCATTATGTTATGTCTATAGACGATGTTTTCACAAAATGTATTTATTTCCTCCCAACTTGATAGTTTTAAAAGATATTTTTTTATATTAATGCTTGCAGGGTCTTTAGTTGAAGCAATAATTAAAACAGTCATTTGGTTTCATCCTTGGAATGGCGAAACATCAAATTTATTTTTAAGTTTACCGTTTATTGATTTCCTCTTCCTTACTAAGTAATTCTTTGATTTCTTCCTTTCTTACAATAAATCGTATTCTATTTTTTAAAGAAAAAATTTTCGCAATATATTGAATTTCTTTTGCTTCATCTTGACTTGATAGTAATCCAGCAATTTTCATAATTATCTATATTGTTGTATAATTATGTTTATTAATGGTTTGTTGTACAATTATTATCTATTTTATTTTTTCATAATATGGCCAATAATTGCGAAAATAGTTAAATTATCATTTTATAATTAAAATAAATTGAGTAGTTATTACGAGGTCAAATTGCAGTATGATATGACTAAATCTATACTTGTCTATTTGAATTGATGTGTAAAAATTTGATTAGAGATCTATTAAAAAATATTTAATTAAAGAAATTAAAATATTTTGATTTATTTTCTACCACTCAATACAGCATAGATTTTATAACTGATGGTATTGATTTTAATATGATATTGGATGCCCATAAAGAATTTTTCTGGAGATATTAAAAATTGACTTAGAACATATTATATTAGTGTTTTCACGAATAATTAGTTGAATAAAAATGGATAGTGGAGAAACTTTCAAGGCTATTCCAGAATATTGATGAAGTATTAGTAAAAAATTATAAATTGAACATGATTGCTATATAGATATATCTCTTAAAATATCTATAAATATATCTTGATATGTGAATATCAAATTTTTCTATATTTTAATATGGCAACTAATAACCCAAGAGCAATAGGAAGAATTATGACATAATATATAAAATCAATTTTTCTAAAAAATAAAGTTGGATCATATCCTTTAATATATAGTACAACTAAAGAAACTAAGATGATGGGTGTTAATATTGCAATTATTAAAGGTACAGCTTCTCTATTCATAAATTTCCCAGCTCTACTCTTCTATAAATAGTATACTCCATATAATCCTTTAAAATTTTTCCATAAATAGTAACTCCATACTTAAAATTGGATTTATTCAATGTATGCACCTTTAATATAATTTATATCTATGTCTATTTTTATATCCTTCTCTTTTAATGGGCGTATACTTATCACTGCCTTCAAATATGTCATTCAATGAACAATTTGTAAAATTAACTTCTATATCCGAAGGTCGATATTTTCCATCCATTATATCCCAAAAAATTTCCAAATGTTCACCATTCATTCTCATTATTATTCCCTTATATTCATCTAATTTTCCGTTTTTGTCAACACGAATTCTTGTTACTCTATCTCCAGGTTCAAAATTATCGTAAAGGGATGGATAATTTTTTGACCATCGTTTACTTATTCTATATCTATTCATTATCTCCATCTTCTATTAAAATATCCATAATAATTTTTGTCTATAATACTACTTAAAGATGTCTTGTGATAATGTCAAAATGAAAATATCACAGAAAAATATTGAAATTATCTTACATTTTGTTCTAGGTAGTTTTTATAGTTCCGAGAAAAGGTTCAAATATCAAACCTTTATCCATAAGTGATGTAAGTGCTTCTTCTATTGTATCATCGTCAAGACCAAATTTTCCACATTTTTTCGTAACTGAATCCCAGGAGGCTCCCTCTTCGCCTTCATTTTCCTTTATAACTTTTAAAACAATGTTTTCAACTTCTTCAAAATTTTCCTTTTCTTCTGTTTTAGTATCAACTTTTTTCTTCTTTAGTTCATTTTCTTCTTTTTTAATTATCTTTTTATCTTTTTCAACGAAATCTGTTAAGCTTTCTCTATCCGATATAAGATATTCTAGAGATTCCTCTATCAAAGTAATGTATTTACTCAAGTCAACATTTTCATATCTTTTTAAAGCGATAATTAATCCCTCAGCAAGATTGGTACTATATCCTAACTTTTTTAAATCTCGAACATTTGGATCTTCCATTTTATTTGCTTCTATAAAAGCTTCGATCCTATCTTTTGTATTTATACACGTTTCTAGAATCCATTGATCTCTTATGTCCGCATTGACCTCGATGATTTGTTCTGGACGAATAGATGCATACAAATCTCCTCCCTCTTCAGGGGTATATGTTCTTGTTTTACCAACAACAGCTACAAAGGAAGGTATCTCAACGTTGGAAAGAGAGTCTGTTACCTCTTGTTGATATTGACCGGAATATAAGGTAAAAACGCCAGTGGGATCAGAGATATGCGCTCTAACAAACTCGCCACCTTCTGATACGTTCTCAATGTCAGTAATAACACCAATTATAAACAAACGGTTTAACTTAGCTCCCAATGGAGTAACAACATAAGATGGAGTCATTTCACCCTCCCCTTTCAACTCAACGGTTGAATCGTTGAATTCACTTGCAAAAATTCTCCAAGCGGGTTGACGTTTCATTGTAACCTCTCCAACTCTTGAGATAATTTTTCAGTTTCTTTCTTTATATCAATATCAATAAACTCCATATCTTTAACTATTATTGTGGTACCAAAACTATCTCCAAGAGCGTTTCCTTTTAAATTGATCCTTTGAGCAAAAAGCAATTTTTTCATATTTTCGGATAGAGCACTCTCAGCCATATTCTTACACTCTTCTAATGTTTTACCGAGAATTTTCTCGGTTATTTCTTTGTTTATAATGCCGTTTACTGCTGCCGTACCATCATCAACCACTAATTTTATTCTTAAATCAGGTTTACCTTTTACGTTACCATGTATATTACATTCACTGTTTTGTAAAGTACGATTACATTCTGGACATCTCATAATAAATCCAGAACCAGATCTTATTTCTATTACGGTTCCCTCCACTTCAACATCCAATGCACCTCCTTCCTCAACTAATTCATGGATTAGCATTTTTCTTATTTTGACATTATTCTTCAAAATCTTCTTTTTTTCTATTTTTTTAACTTTTGCTTTTTCATCAAATGTAAGTTGAGGAATCCCCTTCCAGGATTTTACATATCCGCCAGTTATTTGGAAGGTATCTCCTTTGGTTAGATTGAAATCATGCCATGATGTAAATTGGGCTTTACCAGTTTCATCGCCAATAGTGCCTGAATATACTTTTTTCAACTCACCATTTACCTCTACTTCCCGCTCATTTAAATCAAGAATTATTGCTTTAATATCTACTGTTCCAAGACCAGATTTTAAATCCTTTATTCTGAATTCTTTAGGCTCAAAAGCATCTTTAGGAAGTTTATCCTTATCAGTCATTTCGATATTTACTCGATCTCCAAAATTTAGTTGTACATTCCCTTGCCATTCACGTGTATATGCATTTGATACCGTTATAACATCCCCTCTTTTTATTTCGATATTGTTCCAGGCAGTAAATGGGATTGTACCACTTTCATCACCTAGAATTCCGTAGAATATTTTTCTATTCTCGCCCTTTACATTTATTTCCTTTGGGTTTATGGCAATCACATGACACAATAGGTTTACACTGGGTTGATTAGGTTTGAGATTAGATATTAATGTTCTCTCTAAGGATGATGAATTAGTACTAAACGATGTTCTCCCACCAAATTTCGTTATGAGTGTTTGTTTTGCCTGTTCAATAGGTACACCATATTCTAAGAATTTCTTCAATTCTTCTTCCAGTTTTTCATGATTTATTTCTTTTGAATCTTCACTAAGGGCATTCAATATTTCCTCTATATGAGATGTAAGATTATCTGTAGGCATTAAAGGCCCACCTCCCAAAAATACATGCGCTATTTAATATATCAATGTATGCTTGTTTGATAAGATTAAAGTTAATTCTTAATTGATTTGTTAAAATTTGATGGAGGTCAAAAATTGTATAAATTCTTGTTTTTTTATTAAATAACTAATTGACATGAAAAATTTGAATATTTCAATATCATGTAAGTTAAAAACCCCATAAAATATAGTCGATTGACGTATTATAATACATTGTATTGATAAATGAATATCTTTATGTTTTATTATTGCGGAGTTTGGTTTAGAGTAAATTTATAGGATTAGTTTTTTTTTAATTTTTATCTATTTAATACCTTCTCCTGCTTTCATTCTTTCAAATTCATCTAAGAGGTTATAACTCTTTATTGAGATATCAGTTAACCTTTTTTTGGTTGATCAATTAAAAATTATATTATATCTACTTGATAAATATTATACATTCACATTAATATAATCCAAAAATATTTCCTTTACTATCAATATTAATTTTTTCAGATGTTGGCTTTGGTGGTAAGCCAGGCATTGTAGTAATCTTACCAGTCATAGGAAC
>DAOWFO010000029.1 GCA_030637965.1 Thermoplasmata archaeon | reverse complement strand
GCATATTCAACAACTGCAAGTTGCATACCGAGACACAGACCAAGGTATGGAATGTCATTTTCTCTTGCATAACGTATTGTCTTAATTTTCCCCTCTATTCCTGATAAACCAAAACCACCTGGAACAATAATGCCATCAACAGTTTTAAGATTAGTTATTTCCTCTGGTTTTTTCTCAAAGACTTTCGCATCCTTCCCTTTCATTTTAGGTTTAAGATTAATATTCCATGCTGCATGTTTTATAGATTCTATTACAGAAATATACGAGTCCGATAGCTTAGACGAACCAATATCAAAATATTTACCAACTATGCCTATTGTAATTTCATCCTCGAGATTTCCAACGTTTGAGATAAAATCTTTCCATATTTTCAATTCATTATGATCTTTTCTAAGATGCAACTTACGGAGTATTTTTTTGCATAAAAACTGTTCTTCAAAAAGTAGGGGAACTGCATAAACATTATTTATGTCAGAATCAGAGATAACATCATCTTCATGAACATTACAAAACAAGGCGATTTTTTCCTTTCTCACATAATCAAGAGCTCCCTCAGAACGAGTAACAATAAAATCGGGTTGTATACCAATCCCTCTTAGAAGTTTGACAGAATGTTGTGTGGGTTTTGTTTTTGCTTCTCCAAGAGCATTAAGAATTGGTACATAAGTTACATGAACATATAGAATCTTGTCTCCCTCTAGTTTCATCTGACGCACTGCTTCGAGGAATAGAACATTTTCATAGTCTCCAACCGTTCCCCCTATCTCAACGATTACAAAATCAAAATTTGAATCTTGTGCCGGCTTTCTTATTCTTCTCTTAATTTCATCTGTAACGTGAGGAATGGGCTGAACAGTCTTTCCAAGATATTTTCCTTTTCTTTCCTTGTCAATTACTGTACCATAAACTTGCCCGGTTGTAATATTTTGACATTTCGGAATGTTAATATCTAGAAACCGTTCATAATGTCCAAGATCTTGATCAATCTCACCGCCATCCTCTGTTACCCAAACTTCTCCATGTTCTGTTGGACGTAATGTTCCAGCATCACAGTTCATATATGGATCGATCTTTATCGCGGTAACATTGTAGCCATGCAATTGTAATATCTTTCCAATTGAGGCTGTTGTTATTCCCTTCCCTAAGCCAGAAACAACACCCCCAGTAATAATAATATAACTGACCATATGTATCAATGGGACAAGTACATGTGATTACTTGTTTAAAATATTTTTGTATATGCATTATTTTATAAATTAAAAAAAATCATCCAATTTATTTTATGGATTGTTAAACAATCCTGGCACTGAAATAGCGCTTTTTTAGATCTATGTTATTTTTGTGATGACTTTATCTATTTTATTTTGTTACCAAGATTATCTCTATCGATGATACGTTAGAGGTTCTCCCCTCTTCATTTGTAATGGCCTCTGTTCCGATAACTATGTCTTTGATTTTCGAGTCGGTTACAAATCTGTTTCTTACAATTTCTGCTGTGTCTACCGCTCTACTTATTGCTCTACCTCTAGCTTTTATCTGTACTTGGTTTGTTCCACCATTGAACTGTGTTACTACTGCTAGTACATAGCTCATTGGGGGCTTGCTTCCAACAAATATAGTGTTTTCATCTGCTGTTCCTTTTTCCGTCATTAACTATTCCTCCCTGTTAATTACTTGTTTTTCTTTATCTCCTATCAACAAAGCTGTTATTTATAAATCTTTTGATATATCTACAGGTCTTGTTAGTTGAAAATTAATATTTTTAAAGATTTTTTAATAAATCTTTAATCTTTTCAATTAAATCTTTAGGATTCCGTCCAAGAAATCTTATCATCGGTTCTTTTCCTACTGTTCCAGTATCGAATATAATATCAGGAATGTAATTAAGTTGCGTTATTACCTCTTTGGTTCCCCAATCTAACGTTGATGAAACAGCCGAAGGTTCATATGTTCTATTAAACGAACCTATTGAGAAACCTACCTTTTTACATTGCTTAATAATTTCTTCAGAATATTTTAAATTCATTGCACATCTAATATCTGAGTTAAAGCTCATAACCGCTAAAATTACAGATGCAATATGTTTGGATGCACCAAAACATATATTTCCAGACCGAATCCCACCACATAGTGTTTTAACAATTCTACCATCTATTGAACATATATCTTTTTGATTTTTTGCTTTTGCAAGAGCATATCCAACGTTAATTCCAACCTCTGGTATGTAATCAATTGGGAGAAGAGAAATCAATATTTCAACGGATTCTTTTAATTCCAGCCAGATATTAAAACATTCATTGTTTTGAAATGAATAAGGAACATCCCTAGGAATATTCAAGGAGGCATTAACAATATCTGGGCCTTTATTTAAGTTATAGCTCTGATGTATCATATTCCAGAGAATATTTTTTGATCTTTCAGCCGCGTTATTTGGTTTTTCCCCAAGAGCAAGAAAACCGGTTATCAAAGATGAAAAGGTACAGCCAGAACCATGGATAATTTTGTCAGAAATCTTGGGAAGGGAAAAAACAGCATATTCTTTACCGTTATATATAACATCTAAAGCATAGTCTCCATTTAGATGCCCCCCTGTTATCAGTACATATTGAGGCCCCATTTTGTGAATGATGGTGCACGCTTTTTTAACATCTTCCAAAGTTAAAATTTTCTTTTTACTCAAAACTTGTGCTTCATGAATATTAGGTGTTATCATATAGGTATAAGGGAGCAATTCCTTTTTCATTGAATTAACAAAATTTTTATCTGATAGAGCATCACCACTTGTAGCAGCAATAACAGGATCAACAATAACTTTTAGTTTATGTTTTTTGATTTTTTTTGAAATGCATTTTACAATTTCTAAATTGTATAGCATACCTGTTTTCACAGCATCTATTTTAATATCCTCAATTAAAATATCAAATTGTTTCTTTATAATATTAAGAGGGATTTTATATATATCTGTTACTCGTTGAGTATTTTGGACAGTAATACAGGTGACAACTGTTGTTCCATGAACTCCAAGAGAGTTGAATGCTTTTAAATCTGCTTGTATCCCGGCTCCCCCTGAGGGATCAAAACCTGCTATCGATAAAGCAATTTTCTTTTTCATATGTTGAAAGATATGTAATAGTTAGATTTATATGCTGTCCTAGATTTCACCCAAACGAACTAGAATTAAGAATTTTTAAGATAAGAAATTTGGAGAAGCATAAATGGAAATAATTGAAGATAAACCAGAAAAAGCAATACTTCTGCTTGGAAATGAGGCAATAACTAGAGGCGCTCTTGAGGGCGGGATTGATGTTGCTACAACATATCCAGGCACACCCTCCTCAGAAATTGCTGATACATTCTCAGCTATTGCAAAATATCTTAAAAAAAATGGGAAAAAACCCAACTTTCACTTCGAATATTCAATAAACGAAAAAGTTGCTCTTGAGATGGCTGCAGCTGCGTCATTTAGCGGGTTACGTGCTTTAACATGTATGAAACATGTTGGATTGAATGTGGCAAGTGATGCCTTAATGACATATCTCTATGTTGGTTGTAAAGGCGGACATATCATTGTTACTGCGGATGATCCATATTGTCATTCCTCTCAAAATGAGCAAGATAATAGATATTTTGCCTTGTTTGGTAGTGCACCAATGCTAGAACCTTCATCCCCACAAGAGGCAAAAGAGATGACAAGAATAGGCTTTAAGATTTCCGAGGAATTAAAACAACCTTTGCTCTTCAGAACTACAACAAGATTAAACCATGCTCGTGGGCCAATCACATTAAAAAAACTAGAAAAAACAAGAGGCAAAGGATATTTTGAAAAAGATCCCATGCTCGTCACTGTCCCCTCAACAGCTCGTGCAAATCATTATGATTTATTGAAAAAAATGGACCAAGCAGAGAAAATTTCGGAAAAATCGCCGTTTAACGAGATAATTACCACAGGAGAAACAAACGAAATTGGAATTGTTACCTCTGGAGTGTCATTTAATTATGTAAAGGAGGCTGTAGAAGATCTTGAAACAAGTGCTAAAATTTTGAAACTAGGGATGACACATCCTCTTCCACGTAAGATGTGTGAAAAATTGATTAAATCTTGTAAGGAAATCATTATTGTTGAAGAATTGGAACCAATTCTCGAAAATCAGTTTAAAGTGATGGCATATGATCTGGGCTCAAATGTAAAAATATTTGGTAAATCAACTGGACACTTTTCACGTTTATATGAATATAATCCTTATATTGTTACAGATGCCATATCTAAAATTTTAGGGATAAAAAATCCTATTTCCAATCCAACAGGCTATAAAATTAAATTACCAAGTAGACCACCTGCTCTTTGTCCAGGTTGTCCACATCGAGCCACCTATTTCGCTGTAAAAAAAGCTTCTCCAAAGAATACAGTATACCCAACTGATATTGGCTGTTATACACTTGGAAAAGAACCCCCACTTGAGGTAGCAGATCTTTTGTTATGTATGGGAGCTAATGCAGGAATAGCTTGTGGTCTTTCTGTTTCAACAGATCAAAAAATCATATCTTTTATGGGTGACTCAACGTTCTTCCATTCAGGAATTCCACCAATAATTGATGCAGTACATCATAATCATGATGTAGTAATAACCATTTTAGATAATAGAACTACTGCTATGACGGGACATCAACCAAATCCTGGAACAGATTTTGATGGGATGGGACGTCCTGCAAAAAGAATCCATGTTGAAGATGTTGCTAAAGGATGCGGAGTTGAACATATTGAGGTTACAAATCCAAGCGATATTAAAGAAACCACTCAGGTGTTTAAAAGAGCACTCGAGTTCCATGGACCTGCTGTTGTAGTAAGTAAATCACCGTGTATTTTACTTGAGAATAGGGCAAAAAGAAAAACTGGGAAAAAAATACCAACCTATGAAATCGATCAGGATAAATGTAAGCATTGTAAAACATGTATAGGACAATTCGGTTGCCCAGCTTTTTATTACGCAGAAGATGAAAGTATCCATATTGATGAACTCCAATGTAATGGATGCGGAGATTGCGTCCAAATATGTCCTTTTGATTCTATTTCCAAAAAGGAGGAAAAAACAGATGAAAAGTAAAACAAATATAGTTCTTACGGGCGTTGGAGGGCAGGGAGTAATAACTGCATCAAACATTTTGGGAAAAGCAACAGTCAATGCGGAAATGAATGTATATGCATCTGAAGTTCATGGAATGGCACAGAGAGGGGGTTCTGTCATATGTTGTGTCAGAATAGGAGACGTATTTGGACCCTTAATTGCGAGTGGAACAGCAGATGCCATTATTAGCACTGAACCAATAGAGGCGTTACGTTACATTCAATACTCGTCCAAAAAAACAAAGATCATAACAGATATAAATCCAATTATTCCATTTACTGTTGCAGTAGGCGGTGAGGAATATCCTAGTTTAGATGAAGTGTTTAAAGAAATAAAATCTCGTGCAAAGTTATACAAAATAGACGCATTGAAAATAGCAAGAGATTCTGGTGCCATTATAACAAAAAACATTGTGATATTAGGTGCACTTGCTGCTGCAGAGATATTGCCGTTTAAATATAACATTCTTCTTGATACGATTCTTGATAACGTCCCTGAAAAGTATAGGAGGATAAATGAAAGAGCATTTAGAGGAGGAATGGACTCAATTCAATCTCCCTAAATGGTATATCTTGTACAAAAGAATTAAGAGTAGGAAAAACAGATGTTTTGTGTAGAATGCGGCAAAATTGGAGAAATATTTCGAGATGCAGTTTGCGTTGACTGTTATATGAAGGCTCATAGTTTTACAAAAGGACCTGATGTAATTAGTCTTTCTACTTGCCCACATTGCGGATCGTATAAGTATAAAAATTCATGGATTACTGACTCATTTGATGAGATATTAAAAAGATGGATTAAACACTTATTTGATATTAGTGGAGAGATAAATAAACCAAAAATATCAACAGAACATAAAGAAGAAAAAGAATATATAAAGGGCAAAGTTACAATTACAGGATTTTTAGATAATATTCAAATTACTGAGGAACATGACACAATTGTCCGTATAAAAAACGATGTCTGTGATGTCTGCTCAAAACGCTTTGGAGGTTATCATGAAGCGATTGTTCAAGTAAGAGCAGATAATAGAAATCTTACCAAAAAAGAAATTACAATGATAAAAAAATATGTCGAATCTCTCGTTAAATCTCTACAAGAAAAGGGTCATCGCGGTCTTTTTATAACAGATATGGGAGAAGAACACGGTGGTTTAGACTTTTTCATTAGTGATAAAGGATCAGCTAAAACTATTACAAAAAAAATTCAGGAAAGCTACGGTGGGGAAATTAAAAAATCGTCTAAAAACATCGGTATGAAAGACGGTAGACAAGTATATAGAATGACTTATCTTTTAAGGTTACCTTCGATTAGAAAGGGAGATTTTATATCCCATGAGGGTGCAATTTTCAATATTTATACAATTTCAAGAAACAAAGTTCATATTTTGGAATTATCTGGATGGACAGAAAAAATTTTCGATATAAAGGAACTTGAGAATGACAACATAATTGGTAGAGATGAACTAATTAAGGAGATGATATTGGTTAGTCAAACGAAAGAAGAAGTGCAGTTAATGGACCCAAAAACCTATAAAACATTTGAAGTGAGAAAACCAAAAAACATTTCTTACGATTTGAAGAAAGTCAAAATTGTTAAAATTGAAGATGAGATTTTTTTATTACCTGATAATAACATAAATCATAAATAGTATTAAATGTCTCCGCAAAAGAAATATTTGAAGTAATTTAGGTAGTGAGGTGAATAAATATGACTAAAGCAAAAACATCTATGAATTTGGATGAAAATGTAGCTGGAGCATTATGTTATGTTTTAGGTTGGGTAACAGGAATTATTTTTTACATAATGGAAAAAGATAATAAATTTGTTAGATTTCATGCAATGCAATCAATAATCGTATTTTTACCCCTTTTCATTATAATGGGAATATTTCAATGGACACTATGGTTTATTCCCTTTGTTGGATGGGTAATTAGTTGGTTAATCGGCATCCTTGGGTTTATTTTATGGCTAGTTCTAATGCTAAAAGCCTATCAGGGTGAAAAATTCAAACTTCCTGTAGTTGGAGATATGGCTGAGAAGTACGTCTAAACTCAGCATATCTTTTTTTATTTTTTTAAAGGTAATCCTATTAATATATATGATATATAATTATATCCTATTAAGATGCGAGTTGCATTAGAATTTGCTTATAATGGAAAAAAACACCATGGTTTTGCACGTCAACCAAATGTTGTTACTATTGAAGAAAAGATAATTAAAGCTTTAATTAAACATGGGTTAATTGAGGATATCATTGAATCAAAATTTAGATATGCAAGTAGAACTGATAAAGGCGTATCAGCGTTCTGTAATGTCATCGCATTTAATACTAGATCATTTAAGAAAAATGTTTTAAAAAATCTATCCTTTGAATATGAAGATATTGTATTCTACAGTGCTAAAGAGGTTGAATTAGAATTTAATCCAAGATATGCAAGGCAAAGGATATATCGATATTATCTTCCCAAATGTTGTCTAGATATTGAAAGTTTAATTACAACAGCAGCAATGTTTACAGGAAAACATGATTTTAGTAATTTTGCTAGAGTAGAATCTAATAAAGATCCTGTTAGAACAATTAACAATATTGTATTTACTGATGATGGAAATTTTATATGTGTTGATTTTTCCGCTCAAACATTCCTTTGGCATCAAATAAGGAGAATTATTTCTTCTATTCTTAGAATAAAAACAGGAAAATTAGAAAGAGATCAGATTAAAAACGCACTCAGCAAACCTAATAAAAGAGTGGACTTTGGTTTGGCACCTGCTGAACCACTGATTCTTAAGGATATTATTTATAACTTTGATTTTGAATATAATGAAAATTTATTACATCGATTAAATGAACTTGAACAAAAGATTATTAAGAATTTAGATATCTCTTCTGTCAAACTTCCAAAAAGTTAGTATTAAAAATCCAACTATCCATATAAGTAAAATAAGTATCATGACTCCACTAGAATAGAATGCTGGATAAGATACTGAGATGCCTTCTATTGTGGAAACTGGACCAACGTTCAATGAGACAAGTGCAGAATAGACAGATAAAGGATTTAAAAGAGTCAAAGCATGGTACCATTCAGGAAAATCACCGGAAACAAGTCCCTCAATACCGATACTTGCAGCCATTATACCAACAAATATTATGGGTAGAATCATATTAAAAAAAAACCAGAGAAAAACTGATATGCCCATTGAAGTAGAACGTTTTTTAAAAAGAGTAGAAAAAAACATCGCTAAAATTAAAAATATCAGACCAAGTAGTATGGTTGCACCAATAAAAATCAAATAATCTAAATAATTTACATCAGATACATTGACACCTATTACAATACCAGCAATTCCAAATCCAATTAAGATTGTAAATGATAATACTCCGCCTAAACCAAAGAATTTACCCAGGATTATTTCAAATCTAGCAACAGGAAGTGAAAGAAGAGAACTCATTGAACCTTTTTCAATTTCTCCTATTATAGCAGCATATCCTAACATTAACCCTATTATTGGAATTAAAAATTGAACGAGACTCATCATACCAGCAATGGTAACTCCAAAATCTTGCCATCCCTGACTGAAAATAGATCCGAAATAAGAAACCACTAATGTTAAAGATGCAAAAATAATTGTAAGTATTATCACCCATTTATTTCTTACATTATCAAGTATTTCCTTTTTTGCAATATTTAAAATGGGACTTGATATCATTATTTCACCTCCGTAAATCTCATAAAGACTTCTTCAAGCGAGGGCTCTCTTGTATAAAGATTTATTATGTTGCCACCCGCGGTTTCAATTGCTAATATCACCTTTGCCTTCGTTTTAGGATCACAAATCACGTCTATGCTTTTTCCTATTTTTTCAACTTTATCAACACCTTTTACTTTTTTAACAGATGCTACAACATCATCCGACATTTTTTCAAGTTCAACGGTTATTTTAGGTTTTAAATTCAATTTTTTACTAAGGCCAGAAACAGTATCTTGAGCGACTAAAACGCCTTTATTTATAATCCCTACACGATCACATATCTCTTGAATTTCACTAAGGATGTGAGAGGAAATAAAAATTGTTGTACCTTTATTTTTCATCTCACGGATTTTATTTCTAATGAGAACAACCCCTCTAGGATCTAATCCACCAGATGGTTCATCTAAAATCAATATTGGTGAAGAGCCAAGAATTGCACGAGCCATCCCAAGTCTTTGAACCATTCCCTTTGAGAAAGTACCGACCTTTTTATTAACTGAATCAGAAAGTCCAAACTCTTCAATTAATGTAATGCAATCCTCCTTTGAGGATTTTTTTATTTCAGCATAAAAATGAAGATTTTGTAGGGCAGTTAAATTATCATAAAAGGCAACTCTTTCAGGTAAATATCCAACAAATTTCTTTGCATCTTTCCCGCTAGGTTTGATGTCATATCCATTAATTTTGATTTCACCAGAATTGGTATGAATTAAACCAAGCATTGCTTTTATTGTTGTTGTCTTACCTGCCCCATTGGGTCCTAAAAAACCAAATATTTCTCCCTTTTCCACATTGAAAGAGATATTATCTACTGCTCTTAATCCATTAAATGTTTTAATAAGTCCATTTACCTCTATTGCTATAGAATCACTTGTTTTCGTTAGTTGCTGGTGTTCTTCAGGAAAAAGATAATTTCCTTTTGTATTACATTTAGGACATGTTATAATAATTTTTTTCCCAGATTCACCAATTACTGTTGTTTTATAACTGCATTTGGGGCATTTAACGACCTTTGAGATCATTTATTCACCTTTATCTAATGATAGATAAAATGTTGGATATATATTTCTATTGAATTTTTTTTTTATTAAATGTTTATTAACAATTTGGAAAAACACATTGTTATTTTTCATTGTTTTTTACCTTTAAATGCCCTGTATAAAAAGTAAGCTAATCCACCATATAAAACAAATGAACCAAATATTAGCATTACAATTGCAGATAAAGACAAGTTCATGTTTTCACCCCTTTTCCTTTTATTTTCATAAGAATAAATGATAGCAAAAAAATGGTTACAACTGGTGTCATACCTCCCACTAATATTACCCACCAAGGATAACCCATATATGGGTTTATTATATTATCTAACATGGATGCAACTAGAAGTATTACAAGAATTATCGGTATTACGAATTTGATTAGAACATCCCACCATCTACCGATTATTATATCTGATGTTTTATTTGCATGCTCACGAAATCGATGAAGATTAAACCCCCATCCTAAAATCAGACATTCTAATAAGCCTATTGTTACTATACCAAAGTTTGCTATAAAATGATCTAATATTTCTAACCAATACAATCCACTGCCTGTTGTAAATATTAAACTCGCAAAAAAACCAAACGTACACATTATTGCTGTGGCTTTTGCTTTTGTTATCTTCCATTTACCATTTATTCCAGATATTATCGGTTCTATCATGGAGAAGGCAGAGTCGATTCCAAATGTAAGCAATGCTATGTAGAAAATAACTCCAAAAAGTGCTGCTACTGGTAATAGAGATATTGCTGTCGGATATGTCACAAATATAAGATATGGACCTGCAATACCTAGGTTTTCTATACTAATTCCCTGAGATGCTGAAAGATAACCCACAACAGAAAAAACAGTAAAACCGGCAAGAAAAGATGTGCCTGCATCAGCTAAGGAGGTGATAATAGCATTGTTCGTAATATCAGATTTTCGCTTTAGATAACTTGCATATGTTATCATTATTCCTTGTGCAAGGCCTAATGAAAAGAATACTTGTGCATATGCTGCGAGCCATACATTGGCATCTAGAAGTTGTGAAAAATTAGGTGTAAGGTAGTAGCTTATACCTTCTATCGATCCAGGAAGTGTCAAACCACGTATAGTAAGTATTATCAAAAGAAAGGTAGGTATAGGTACTGTTAGAGCTACAACCTTGCCTATACGTTTCACTCCCTTATATAGAATAAGAAAGATACAAACCCAGATTGCTATGAGACCAAGAAATACAGGGATCCTAATGTCTCCAAGAATGAGTGGATTACTGGTTACACCTAGAAAATTTTTTAGAAAGAACTGTTCGGCATGTAAACCCCATCTCAAATCAGCTGAATATACCATGTAAGAAAAGCACCATGCCATTACAACAACATAGTAAGCAGCTACTGTAAAGGGAATAAGCACGGTCCACCATCCAGCCCATTCCCATTTTTTTCCAATTTTCTTAAAGGCTTCTGGTGGAGATTTTCGTGCCCAGTGACCAACAGAGAATTCAAGAACCATTAAAGGAATTCCTGCAGTAAAAAGTGCGACAAAATAAGGAATTAAGAAAGCTCCACCTCCGTTTTCATAACATACGTAAGGAAATCTCCAAACATTTCCTAATCCTATTGCAGAACCAACCGCTGCCATTATGAAGGCAAACCGTGAATCCCAGTGTTCATTTCCAGCGATGATATATCCCTCAAATAATTATAAATTATAATTATTATTATATTTACGCCATTATTTTATAATTTCTGTTGAAAATAAATGTATCAATATAGTAAATGATTGGGGTGATTACTACCTGAAAAATATATATGCCAAATATTGATTTTAGGCTAGTACAGTTTGATGTGAATTCTAAGTCTTTGAGGTATCAATGATTAATAAAAAACGAATGCAAAATGAGTCAGCAGTTGTAAAGAACAATTCAAATAAAACTTTTGCAGAAAAATACTTCTTCTTAATAATTGGAATGCCTATTTTTTTCTGGGCATTTGCATTTCCTGTTATCAAAATTGGTCTTAAAGAACTCTCACCTATAAATCTCACAATTATGCGTCTTTTTATTGTATGTTTAGCATTTTTAATTATATTAATTTCGCAATCTAAAAAACTCTCGAAATTTCAAAAAAAAGACATCCCCTCTCTTTTTCTACTTGGATTTCTTGGCGTTGTCGTATATCATTTGGCTTTGAATTATGGGGAGCAATACATCTCAGCAGGTGCTGCTAGTTTAATTATTGCGACTATTCCTTTATTCGTTGTAATATTGGCAGTATTGTTCCTATCAGAAATAATTACAAAGAATATCATCTTAGGTATTGCCTTTTCTCTGAGCGGGGTAATTATAATATCCATATTTGGAAATGAAGATATTTCATTAGAAATAAAATATCTGTCTGGTGCTTTTGCAATTCTATTAGCTGCCTTGGTTGGTTCCGGGTATACTGTTGCTGGAAAAAGACTACTTCAAAGGTACTCACCTTTATCACTAACTATTTACGCATTTTTAATTGGGAGTATTGGAATGATTCCTTTTATTTCTCCATCCCTTTTTAAAGAGGTAGGTCAAATGTCTCCTACTGGTTGGGGTGCGGTTTTATTCCTTGCAATCTTTCCAACGGTTATTGGTTATGTATTATGGTATGTGGCACTAGAAATTAAAGCAGCCTCTGAAATTAGTATTTATCTATATTTCACTCCAATATTATCAACAATTATCGGCTATTTTTTACTTGATGAAAAAATTACATTATTATTCATATTAGGAGGTGCTTTAGTAATATTTGGTCTCTATATT
>DAOWFO010000013.1 GCA_030637965.1 Thermoplasmata archaeon | reverse complement strand
TGATGATGCAAATGAGGGTCTAGCAGCCTTTATGGAGAAACGGGACCCTGTGTGGAAAAATAAATAAAAATAAGCTAAGTATTTGATATATCTATATACCAATTGCAACTAGAACGCGGTTTTTAGATGAATTCAACACATGTCTTTGATGGTTTAAAAATTGAAAAAATAGGAGAGGATTGTCTCTAATCTCAATTTTTTCAATTAAGTAAATAATAACACAGAACTAATAAAGTCTGCTCTTGGAGAATCAAATGGATGTTACTTAATATACTTTAATATTCGTGAAAAATCTAGAATAGGAAATAAATAATAAATTGAGATATAAAAGAATACCATTTATATTAATATTACAAGTAGAGTTTTAGATATTTTATTATTCACTTTTGAATTCTGGTCTTTTTCTCATTATCATTGAGTTTAAACCTTCAAGTGCATCATGGGTCGAAAATATCTCTTCTAGATGACTTAGTTCTATTTCTAATCCTTCATTTAAACTAAGGGAGATTCCCTGATCTATGATTTTATTTGCTAGCTTTACAGCAATAGGTGCCTTATAAGATATAGTCTTTGAAATTTTATGTCCAAGTTTATTCAAATCTCCCTTACCAGACAATATAGTCTCAATGTTATCATCAGAGAAATATTCCTTGATTTTCTGTAGATCTTCAGATAGCCTTACTTCCCGCCCTATTGATTTCTTTAGTATTTTTCCAGTGTTAATAAGTTCAGATATTTTGCTATCCATCTCATCAAGAGGAACAACATATTCGATAAGTCCTATAGACAAAGCAGTTTTTGCGTCAAGAATTTTACCAGTAAAAATTAGGTATTTCGCCAGCTCCTTACCTATATAACGTGGAGTTCTTTGAGTACCACCTAATCCTGGGTAAATACCAATACCTGTTTCCGGGAAACCTATCCCTCCTTTGTTCGAGGCAATTATAGTATCAGCAGCAAGCGCTATCTCAGCACCTCCGCCCAAAGCTAAACCATCAAGCTTCGCTATTACAAGTTTTTTAGAGGCATCTATCTTATTAATAACAGAATGCCCATATTTTGTAAACTTAAAAATATCATCAATCTTGTTTTGCTTTATCTTATTGATAAAATACTGAATATCTGCTCCTGCTATAAACGCTTTACCAGCTCCTTCAAGTAAGATTACTTTAACATCAGGGTTATTATTTGCCGTTGTGAATTGTTCATCTAATTGACGGATGACCTCCTCATTTATCGCGTTCATAGCCTCAGGTCTATTAATAAGAATTTTTGCAATATTATCCCTAGTTTCAAGATCTACATAGCTAAATCTCCAAGGTTCCATATTTTCGTAATGATGTTTTAAAACAAAAGGCATCTTCAACATTGGATATCTTTTAACAAACTTTCCTACAATATCATACGTTTTTTTAATTCCATACTGATTCATCATTTCAAAAGGACCCATTCGCCATCTGAGACCTATCTTAGCACCTCTATCTATATCCTCAATATTTGACACTCTTTCCTCCACTAAAATCGAAGCAACTGTAAAAACAGCTCCAAGAAGACGCTCTTCAACTATCTCCGCCTTTGTATCATCAATATCTCCATTCAAATTCCAGAGTTCACCTTTTTCAAATTGTTTTTTGAGACAGTCACTAGACATATAGAAATCATTAATCTTTTCTGCAAGACCAATCGTGGAGTGATATGCAATAGGAATACCTGTAACATTCATCAACTCAAATGGTCCCATACCAATTTTGAATACCTTTTTCGCAATGTTATCTATTGTGGAAACATTAGCTATACCCTCCTCAAGGATCCTAGTAGCTTCATTAAGCCATGGTACAAAAAAACGATTTACAGCAAATCCTGGCAAATCTTTTACATGTATGGCAGTCTTACCTATAATTCTGGAAAAAAGATTAGCTAGATAAATCGTTTCTTTACTTGTATCCTCCCCAGGTATTATCTCTAGCAGACGGTTTTTTGCAGGATGATAAAAAAAATGAAGTCCAATAAATTTATCATTACGTTTAACTGATGAGGCCAACTCTGTTATAGAGAATGATGATGTATTAGATCCAAAAATAGTCTTATCACTACATATATTGTCCAAATTTTTAAAAAGATTCTTTTTAACATCAATATCCTCAAATACTGCTTCAATGACAATATCAGCATCCTTTAACTCATCTTTATTTGTGGTACCTCTAATTCGATTGAGAATCACCTCTGTCTGTTCTTTAGTTAAAATACCTCGCTTGACTGCTTCTAATATTGTTTTCTTGATGTTCTCCATTCCTTTTTGAACAAATCGATTCTCAACATCTAACATAACCACCTGTATACCTTCTTGAGCAATCTTCTGTGCGATACCACTTCCCATATTTCCTGCACCAACAATGCCAACCTTTTGTATTTTCATATAATTACACCTCTTAATTCAAAAACTCAATTTTATTCTTTGATTAGTTAATTTTAACTTCCAAAACTAAAGCTGCACCAGTGTCACCAGCAGCACATCCATCAAACAATCCGTATCCTCCACCCTTTATAACTAGCTCTTCAATGAGCTCCATTATTAATCTTGCACCTGTAGGTGCTTGGGCATGACCATATATAAGAGATGAACCATAGTTGTTCATATCCTTCCAATCAATGTCCATTTCTCTGCAGAAATATATATCATTCACAGCAAACGGATTATGTGTTTTAATAGCATCAATATCTGCAATGGATATACCTGCATGTTTAAGAGCAAAATTCGCAGCTGGGATAATAGCCTTAGCCATAAAACCTTTCTTTGCTCTACCTTCACCATATGATAATATTTGGATTTCAATATTCTTCTTTTTACTCAACTGTTTTGCCTTTTCACGAGTTGTAATAATGATACCACAGTTGCCATCTGCTGGATGAGTTTGAGTACCGTAGGTTACCGTACCGTTAGGCAGTACTGGCTCGAGCTTTTGCAATCCTTCTAACATAGTTGGATATACCCCTTCATCCCCATCCACTGTAGCTAAAACTTTCCGACCTGATCGGTTCTTGACTTCGATGGGGGCAATCATATATTTCTTCTGAAACGCTTTGTTGTCTTTAATTGCATCCTGATACTGTTTGTAGCGTAGGGCAGTGATCTTATCTTGTTCATCCTTAGAGATACCTTCCTCTTTTGCAACATTCTCTGCAGTATCAATCATCGCGTTCTTTGCAAATGGATCATTACCAAAGTTATCCCACACCCAGTTCTCCTTATCTTGTGTTCCACCAGGAGCTTGTGGATTTGGATATACTAGAAGGGGACCATTTGAACAACGATCTGCATAAACTACAAGTATATTCTTATTTAATCCCGCCTCTATACTCAATGCTGCTACCTCAGCCCCCTTTGCTCCAGTAGCACATGCCTGTCCAATCATAGGACCAGTTATATGTTCAGCACCAATCAAACCTGCTAACCAAGGCGTGCCATAAAAGCTAGAAATTTGAGGTATTGTTGTACCAAGTATTAATTCGTCGAACTCCTTTGTAGATATCTTTCTCTCTAAAAGAAATCTCTTACCAATGTCAGCAGCAAACTTAATTGCATGGATATTCTGAAAACTCCCTTGCCATGCACAGAAGGGTGTACTCCAATAACCACCGTATGGTATGTATGTATTCTTGAAAGCCATTATTTCTCCCCATCCCCAGTATGAAATAAACTATATAAATCTCTATCCCATGGTATTAATTAAATGGATTTAAAGTGAGGGTTACAATAAACTTATTATAACGAGCTAATTATACCCTATACTCCTAATTTAAGTAAGTGAAGGAGGAATTAGATGGATTTTAGTTGGACAGATGAGCAGGAAATTTGGAGGAAAACAGTTAGAGATTTTGCTCAAAAAAAAATAAAACCTAGAGTTCGTGAGATTGATACAAATAAAAAGATTCCTAAAGAAATAATTAAAGAAATGGGTAAGCTTGGTTTACTTGCTCCCACCGCATCACAGAAATATGGGGGATCCGGAGTTGATTGGACAATGGCAAGTATTGCTGCAGAGGAACTTGGACGAGCAGATATTAGTCTTGCAGTCCCAGTGCTTTATCTCGTTGAAGCAGCTTGGGGTTTTATATTAAGTCAATATGGAACAGATGAGGTGAAAAGCGAATATTTACCTAAAATAACCTCTGGAGAAGCTTTTTGTGGTATAGCTGTTACTGAACCAGAGGGAGGTTCAGATATAGTTGGTGCTGCTAAGACAACGGCTATGAAAAAGGGTAAAAACTGGATACTTAATGGAGAGAAAATATTTATCAGTGGCATAACCGAGTCAAGTAATTGGGGTGGAGTCCATCTTACTCTTGCAAGAACCGATCCATCTAAGGCCCATAAAGGATTTTCTTTTTTTGCCGTTCCATTGAAAGATAATCAAAACATAGAGACTACATTATTTGAGGATATGGGTCGAATGGGTATTTCTACAGGTGGTTTCAAGATGGATAATGTTGAGTTACCTAAATATCATCTCATTGGTAAACTTGATAGAGGTTTTTACTATGCCATGGAAGGTTTTTCCGCCGCCCGGATTCTTATTGGAGCCACATGTGTTGGAGCTTCAGAAGCTGCATTAGATCTTGGCATAGATCACATTAAAACACGTAATGCATTTGGACGTCCCCTTGGAAGCTTTGAGGGAATACAATTTCCTTTGGCTGAGCATTATTGTAATATTGATGCCATAAAACTTCAAACCTATAGAGCAGCTTGGACCATAGATAAGATGTATAGGGGGAAAAAATGTACCCATCATGATGTAGCAATTGCAGCAGCTATAAGCAAGCTACGTGCGCCAATTTATGCTTTTGGAGTTATGAACGAGGTAGCTGACTGGTTAGGTGCTTTGGGATATACCAAGGAATATCCAATTGAGATGGGCATTCGAGGTGTAAGATCTTACTCAATTGGCGCTGAAGGAACTATGAACATAATGAGAATTATCATTAGCAGAGAACTATTAGGTAAAAAATTTTTACCATACAAATAGAAATTTGAGCGATATGATTATGATGCAATATTTTACAAGCCTAATTTTTTTGCTATAACTATTCTTTGAACCTCTGATGTTCCTTCACCAATCTCACATAGTTTAACATCCCTGAAATACCTTTCAACAGGGTACTCCTGTATGTATCCATATCCACCAAAAATCTGAATAGCATTTCTAGTAGTTCGCATAGCCATCTCCGATGCAAACAATTTTGCCATTGACGCTTCTTTTCCAAAAGGAAGTTCTTGATCCTCTAAAAACGCTGCACGATGAACTAGCAATCGAGCAGCATCAATCTGAGTTGCCATATCAGAAATCATCCATTGAATTGCCTGAAATTTACCAATTGGTCGACCAAATTGTTCACGTTGTTTTGCATATTCAATACTATCCTCAAGAGCACCGCGAGCGATTCCCACTGACATAGCACCAACAGCTGAACGACCTCGATCAAGAGTGTCCATCACACCATAAAATCCTTTATCTTTCTCACCAAGCATATTTTCTTTTGGAATCCGACAATCTTCAAATATAAGCTCAGCTGTTCTACTTCCACGAAGACCAAGTTTATCCTCCAACTGGCCAACCTTAAAACCAGGTGTATCCTTCTCTACGAGAAACGCACTAATTCCCTTCACACCCTTATTCTTATCAGCTTTAGCCATAACAACAGTAATTCCAGCTATATCCCCACTAGTAATAAACTGCTTTGTTCCATTCAAAACATAATCATCACCATCAATAGCAGCTGTTGTCTGAATCCCTCCTACATCAGATCCAGCATTTGGTTCAGTAATTGCCAACGCTGCAATTGCTTCACCATTCGTAAATCTAGGTAGATATTTTTCACGTTGTTCCTTATTACCCGCTTCATAAATATAACCAATACCAAGAGTATTATGTGCTTCAACAGTAATACCAGTTGAACCACAAAAACGAGAAATCTCCTCTAACGCAATCATATAGCTAACTTTGTCAATTCCAGCTCCACCAAATTCCTGTGGAACGGTCATTCCCATAAGACCCATTTTACCCATTTTTTTATAAAGATCCCATGGAAAGTACTCTTCCTTATCAATTTTTTCTGCAATAGGTTTTATTTCTTTCTCACAAAATTCTCTAATTACCTTTTGAAACATTTGTTGCTCAGATGTAAGATTGAAATCCAATCAAATCACCATATCCGAGATATTCTATTGTTCTAAAAACCTTTAGGTTATAGTAAGATATTAAATAGGTATCCAAGGAGAAGAATCTGAGGTACAGTAATAATTGGGAGCCACAATGCAGCTCTTTTACCAATATTATGCCAAATTAATCCAATTTCGGTATAATCTGTTGCAACTCCTGCCATTAAGAAAGTAAAACTATTTCCAAATGCACCTGTTTGATTAAATATCTCAAATGCTAGTGGAGAACTTCCTTCAGAACAAACTTCAATAATTGTTGCAAAGAATAGAGTAATAGCAAGACCCAAAAATGTTGGTCCCATATATTCCACAAAAAGATGCTGAGGAATGTATGCTCTTGCAAATGATGCCATAATCATTCCAACAATGAGCCACCAAAGTATCATTCTAGTGAGAGACCATGATCCTTGAAGTGTTCCCTTCATTGCATTTATGTTGTTTTTCATAGTAAAATGATATTCTTTCCATCTTCTTCGAATATCTTTTCTAATTGAAAAATCGGTTAATACTGGAATATCTTCACCCATTTTACAGCTATTACATTCAACCATTCCCTTCCGTTCTAAAACTTGATATATCAAACCAGTTATTATTGAAATTATTAGTGCAGATATGACAATAAATGCTGCCTTAACACCAAAAAATCCAAAGAGTAGAATTGTAATTGGAAGGTTAGCCCAAGGCGATGCTAGTAAAAATGAAATAACCGAAGAAGTACTAGCCCCCTTCTTGTATAGTTCAATTGCAATTGCTAGAATGCCATGAGAACAGGCACTCATAAGAAATCCAAATATAATGGAATAAATGATTGTTCTCTTTTGATGTCTTGACAAATATTTTCTAATATATTCCCGCGGGATGAAATAATCAATAACCCCTCCAATGAGTAATCCGAGTATTATTGCCCACCATATCAATGCTAAATAATCAATAAATGCTTCAAAGAAAGGCTTTAAAAGGGGATGTAAGAAACCAATGACTAATAATAACAAGGTTACAACTATAACAATAAACAATCTTTCTTTAAACCATGGAGTTTCCTTTTTAATTGCAGAGTTGCTGGAATACTTTTCATCATCAATAATTCTTTTATCAGATTCAAATTTTTTAATACAATATTCACTACAAAAGTAATGGCCATGAGCTGGAATGGTTCCCTTCATTCCACATATAGGGTCGGTTTTATTTATCATTAATATCACAAAAATTTTTTATTATTTCAATATTTTACCAGTTTCAAGGTACCATAAATATAAATCCAACTCAGCTAAAGTAAGATCTGTTTTTCTTGCAATTTCTCTTAACAAATTTTCAATTTCAAGATATTTCTTTTTTGTTAGGTATTTAGGTTTCTTGATAAGATTATGATTTATAAGAAGGTCAATTATATGAAAATCAATTATTGCGTAATTATCAAATCCTATATTTCTAAGGAAATGGCTTGATTCCTTATAACCAATACCTTTAACATTATTTACAATCCAATCTCTCTTTTCATTATTATTTTTAAATTGAACAATCTCCTTCAATTTATTTTTACATTTCAAAGAATCTGAAATATATGTTGCCCTAATATTAGGAAATCTATGACCATGATTCTTCAATTTTATTGCTATACTATCTCGAGAATCTGTTAAAAAACATTCTCCAATTTCATCTTGGATTCTTATACTTTTTTCAGCTGAAAAATTTGCGGTAAGTATGCAGAAGCACAATTCCTTGAATAGTTCATCTGTTGATTTTTTATTTAAATTTTTAAATTCCTGGATTTTTTTTTCAACTATTCCAGCTATTTCGCCATGTTTTAATTTTTCAATTTTATTTATCAAATCATCTATGGGCATAAGTCAATCAATCTATTTTTTAATATCATTAACTATTCTTATCTATTAAATCATATATGCTCTTTTCTTTTAAATAGTAATAATTTATTTTAAAGTTTAATTTCCAATAATTAACAATTGTTAATAATTTGATGGTATTTAAATTTTTATTAATATCCACAATAATTATTAATATAATATTTAATATAAAATGCAAATTGAAAATATCTTGAATACCAGTTAATTATAAGTATAGAAAAAAATATTGATTTATATGAATCAAACTCCATGCGAATTTATGAAATGGAATGGTCTACCAGTTATAAGAAAAGAAAT
This sequence comes from Thermoplasmata archaeon, assembly GCA_030637965.1. Classification (GTDB taxonomy): domain Archaea; phylum Thermoplasmatota; class E2; order DHVEG-1; family DHVEG-1; genus DAOWHD01. The sequence continues at coordinate 15,577 of DAOWFO010000013.1, read as the reverse complement.
TGCTAACAGTATGATTAACAACTTTGGATTAAACCAAAAGGAAACTGCAAAAAAATTAGGGGTAACACCCGCTGCAATATGTCAATATGTGTCTAAAAAACGCGGTAAAATCAAAATTATTGATGAAAACATCCTTAGGGAAATAACCGCCTCAGCTAATTATATTATTCAGCATGGAGAAAATTCAGTTATAAAAGAAACCTGCAGAATTTGTAGAATAATGAGAACCGAAGGACTATTTTCTTTATTCTGCAATAAATGCAAGAATGAATAATAAAACAAAAATCAATTCATTTTAATAAGGAGTCCCTATCTATATGAAAAACTTCAACCATATGGTGAGGATGATATGATATTTTTGCTTTTCTTAGACCAGGAATATCCAAATCAGATTCTCTATTTATAAACTTAAATTCTTTCTGAAGAATTCTTGCTGTTTCAACATTTATAGCTTTATATATCTCAGCATAGTCAGGTGATGCTTTCTCATAATGTATTACTGCAGTATCTGAATTCATTTTCTCGTAAACAGCCATTGCCTCAACATCTCCATTAATTCTGAGAATTATTCCAGAAAGCTCAAGTTCTGAAAAATGACTCATCGAATAAATTACTGCTTTCTTCTCATTTTTAAGAAGAGGATCAGATTCACAGTCCTTCCAGAGACACCATCTATTAAGAAATTTCTTTATCTCATTTATATTTTCTTCCGAAATAGATTCAACTTCATATGAGTTATTTCTTTTAAATTTGTTTAAACGGTTTCGTATTTTTCCATAACGTGAGCCAGGCAATATAGCAAGATCATATGAATTATACACATATTCAAAATAACTTCTATTAGGAGTACATTTTAAATTAGGAAAATTTTCTGAAAGCCATTCTTTTGTCGGTAGATCAATAAGGCCAAATGGATATTTGTTTTGCTCTTTTTTTGCAAGCTGAAGGACTTCTTGGAAAACATCTTTTTCTCGCTTTCCAATTGGAGGTCTAAATCCGAGTTGATTTTCAATTCTGGTAATTATTATTAGACTGTCTTTAAGAAAGGTATAATGGTAATTTGCATAATCCATCCAGCTTATAATAGTTGTAAATAGATAATCGCTATGTAACTGTGGATATTTATCATAGTGTTTGTCAAATAGTTCTTTATCCTCAAGTTTAACTGGTTTAAAATCACTAATTGAAAGCATTTTAATCCTCAATTTTATATTTCATTGGAATGTGATTTTTCATATTATGAAAATTCATTGATAAATAAAAACTATCCTGACCCGGTTCTGCAATAAGTCCTATCCATTGAATCCCTTTAGATAAACAATGCTTTAATAGAGATTCAACAAGCTGTTTACCTATACCTTGACCACGGTATTCCGGTAAAACAACTAAATCTTGTATATAAGCATCAGAAACACCATCAGATAAAATACGTCCCATTCCTATGGCTTTTCCAGAATTTTTTTCAACTATTACTGCAAAAAGAAAGCTTCCTTTTATTAAATATTTAATTCCCGATTGATCGTAGGATTCTTTCCACCATCCTCCTGCTTTATAAAGATTTACTATTTCATCATTTGGCCAGTAATCCACAAATTGGATTTCTATGTTTTTATGATTTTTATTCATTTAATCCAACAATCTCTTATTATTTATTTTGTACTTTTCATCGAAAAATTTGAAAGAAAACTAACAAGAACTGTGTTCAATAGCATCGTTTGGACATGAAGATACACATGCACAACATTCAATACATTCTCCAACGTCTTTTACTATTGCTTTCCCATCAATTACTTCCAATATATCTACAGGGCATCCTGTAACACATTCTCCAGAACCCGTGCATTTTTCGTAATCTATAGTTATTTTAATATCTCCTTCTTCAAAATCTTTTTTCATATTCTATTCAACTCCTATTGCTAACTTATATCATTTTACTGAAAGCGGTATTTTAGTTTTTCCTTATAATCTTTTTCGAAGCTTTTTTGAACATATAACTAATTCATATTAAAAATAGGGGATTTCGAAAAAATGAATGATATTGTCTGGAAACCAACAGATGATTATATTGAAAAAGCAAATATTACAAGATTTATGAAAAAATATGATATCAAAGATTATGATGAGTTAATTAAGAAATCAATCAAAGATATTGAATGGTTCTGGGATGCTGTAATTAAAGATTTAAATATCGAATGGTTTAAACCTTATACAAAAATCTATGATGATTCAAAAGGGATCGAATGGACCAAATGGTTTATTAATGGAAAGATTAACATTGTTCATAATTGTCTTGATAAACATATAAACTCTAATAAAAAGGACAATATTGCTGTTACTTGGGAAAATGAAAAAGGAGATACAAGAAAATTAACCTATAATGAATTAAATAAAGAGGTAAATAAGTTTGCAAATGCATTAAAAGAACTTGGTGTTAAAAAGGGAGATAGAGTTGGTATTTATATGCCAATGATTCCTGAAATTGTTATAGGATTTTTATCTGCAATGAAAATTGGTGCAATAATTATTCCAATATTTTCTGGTTTTGGTGGATATGCTCTTGCTTCTAGGTTAAATATCGCAGAAGCAAAGATCCTACTTACTGCTGATGGATCCGTTAGGAGAGGGAAAACATATGAAATTAAAAAAGAAGCTGATAAAGCACTTGATACAGTCAAATCCTTAGAGCATGTAATAGTCTATAATCAACTTGGTTTAAATGTTCAATGGAAAGAAGGTAGAGATGTTCGGTGGCAAGATATTGTTTCAAAACAATCGGAAGAATGTGATACTATTCAAATGGATTCAGAGGATTATGCTATGATAATATTTTCCTCTGGAACAACTGGCAGACCAAAAGGAACTGTTCATACTCATGGTGGAGCTCTTGTACAAATTGCAAAAGAACTTGGTTATTATTTTGATGTCAAAGTAAGTGATGTGTTTTTCTGGTTGACAGATATTGGATGGATGATGGGACCCTGGATGATAATTGGTGTTCTGAACTTTGGTGGAAATATTATTGTATTTGAAGGAGCCCCAAATTATCCAAATCCTGACAGATTATGGAAACTTATTAAAAGGCATAAAATAACACAATTTGGCATTTCTCCAACTGCAATTCGTCTTCTTATGACATATGGTGATAATTGGGTAAACAAAAAAGATCTTAGCTCATTAAGACTTTTAGGTTCTACTGGTGAACCTTGGGATTCAGATTCCTGGAATTGGTTTTTTGAAAAAATTGGTAATAAAAAAATCCCGATTATAAATATTTCTGGTGGGACAGAGATTATAGGATGTTTCCTATCTCCTCTCCCAATCACTTCACTTAAACCTTGCACACTTCGTGGACCTGGTTTAGGTATGGACATTGATGTTTTTGATGATTACGGTAAACCAATAAAGGAAAAGATGGGGCATCTTGTAGCAAAAAAACCTGCGCCATCAATGACAAGAGGATTTTGGAATGAACCGGACAGGTACATCCAAACTTATTGGTCTAAGTGGCCCAATATATGGTATCACGGTGATTGGGCATTAATAGATAATGACGGTTTTTGGTCCCTTCATGGAAGAAGTGATGATACAATTAAAATAGCTGGAAGGCGAACAGGACCTGCCGAAATTGAAGCTGCACTTATTGAACATCCTGCTGTATCAGAAGCTGCAACAATAGGTGTACCTGATAAAATAAAGGGTGAAGACATCGTTTGTTTTGTTGTCTTAAATCCGGATTACGATTCGAATGAATCTTTAAGGAATGATCTTAAAACCCAAGTTGTGAAAATAATGGGAAAAACACTGAAACCACGTGATGTTAAGTTCGTAAGAGACCTTCCCAAAACAAGATCTGCAAAAATTGTAAGAAGAATTATTAAATCCACTTTCCTTGGAAAAGAAGTCAGCGATGTTTCATCGATAGAGAACCAAAAAGCAATTGAAGAAATAAAAAATGCTATTTAACCAATAAAATACTTCGGCAATAAACGAAAAACAAAAACATTTTTCAATGTCTTCTTCGTTATGCCTTTAAGTGAGACGGGGGATTTAATGAAATTTTTTTTAGTCTCATGACGAAAAGAGGTAGAATGATATGTCGAGGAAGGTATGTATTGTAGGAGGCGCTACTACTCCATTTGATTACGGTCCTACAGGTTTTGAAAACATCGAAGGTGGAGCAGCCGATTGTATAAGAGAAACAAGAGAAGAAATTCCTGAGTTTTCAATGAGAGATCTCGATCTAATGATTTATTCTCATTTCTCAGTACATTTCGGACATCAACTTTGTTCTGAATGGATTGTCCATGATCATCTGGGACTTGTAGGAGTTCCACATTATCGTGTTGAAAACGGTGGCAATACCGGCGGATCGGCATTATATGCAGCAGCTCTTGCAGTAATGTCAGGTCATCATGATGTTGTTGGTGTTGTCGGCTGGGAAACAATGGATTCAGTATCACAGTCGCAAGGAAGTGAATTTATTGCCTTAGCATCTGATATAAGATATGAGCTCCTTGTTGGCGGAATATACCCCATTTATTATGCTGCGATGGCAAACAAATGGATGAAAGACAACAATGTTTCTGAAGAAGACGTCGCAACAATTGGTGCTAAAAACAGAAACAACGCAATGGATAATCCTAAGGCTCAATGGTACAGAAATGAGCACAAATATATAACAACAGAGGATGTAATGAATTCTCGACTTATTTCATATCCAATTAAGAAGTATGATTGCTGCCTTATGTCGCGTGGAGTTGCTTTTACTCTTGTTTGTTCTGAAGAGTACGCCAAAAAAATTAATCCAGATGGTTATGTCACAATTGATGGCATGGGGCTTTCTAGTTGTACTATTCGTGCCGGTGATCGGTTGAATTTCCCAGGTTGGACAGAACGTTATGGCAAAGGATATCCTGAGATGACAGAATTTGGCGCATGTCGAAATGCAGCTGACCAAGCATACAAAATGGCAGGCATTGAAAATCCGCGTAAGGAAATCGATTTCGGTGAAATACATGATGCTTTTTCCACTTCTGAAGCTCAAATTTACAAAGCACTATATCTTGCAGATGAAAACAATATCGCCCAGTTTCTTCGCGACGAAAGTACACACATGCATGGTGAAATACCTATGAATCCAGGTGGAGGTTTAATGGGCTATGGACATCCTGTTGGGGCCACAGGACTCATGAGTACAATTGAATGTTTCTATCAGCTTTCAGATCTTATTCCAAAGAAGCATCTTAGTAAAAAAACCGAGGTGCCTGATGCAAAATGTGGAATAGTCAATAGCCATGCTGGTACAGGAACGAGTATTTCTAACTTTATTTTAAGGAGGTGCTAAATTGAGTGGAGAAACAATTACTAGAAAAAAGAAGAAGTTTACCGAAGAACCAAATTTCACAGAAAGGAAAACCTATAGACCTAAAGACGTTAAAGAGACAGGACTTGCTTTTATCGGCCATGAAATCTCAGAAGATGGAAAAGCAATGAACCAATTCCTCCATTATGATCAACTATACACCATAAGACATGGGCAGAATAGTAAATTCTTTATAGGGTTGCTTGATGGAAAACTCTGGGGAACGAGATGTCCTAAATGTGGCGATACATGGGTACCAGTTCGAACACACTGCTGGAATCTCGATTGCAACCTTGAAAAAACCGAATGGGTAGAAATGCCACTTACGGCAAAAATTCACACATGGACCATTGCAGGATGGAGTGGTAGATCATCGCTAAAAAGATTGCCCATCGTACTAGTTTACGCTGTCATTGGAAATAGTAAGGTAGCAATTGCAAATGAACTACACGGCATTGATCCATGGGATGTAGAATTTGGTATGCCCCTTAAGATTATATTTAAACCAAAAGAAGAGAGACATGGCATAGTAACCGATTTTCATTTTGAGCCTACCGATGACTGGGAACCAACACCAATAACTGAGGAAAAAGAACGTATTAAACAGCTTGTTGAACCAGTTTATCAATGGGTTAAAACATTAAAATAGAGCAGGTAAGCTTTAAACACAACTCATTATTTACTTTACATTAATGGAATACATTTCGGGAGAAATCTTTACAGAAAATGGGTTTATAAAAGGATATCTGGGTATTGAAAATCGCAAAATAATAGATCATGGGAATAGTAATCCTCCTAAAAAACCAATATGTAAAGGATTGATTGTTCCAACATTTGTAAATGCACATACGCATATCGGCGATTCTTTCATAAGAAAAAAAAACATAAAGCTTCCAAGAAACATTGAAGAGCTTGTTGCACCGCCAGATGGACTAAAACATAGATTATTAAAAGAGACTTCTGACAAAGAAATAATAGGTGGGATGAAGGAATCCATTGATGAAATGACAAAAACAGGCATATCGCATTTTTGTGATTTTAGAGAAAATGGATTACAAGGCATAAACCACCTAAAAAAAGCATTGGGAAAAACAAATATTTCACCTGTAATTTTGTCAAGGCCAAATCAATTAACATATAACAAAGAAGAGATTAATCTACTATTAAAAAATTCTCAAGGAATAGGATTAAGTAGTATATTAGACTTGGAATACTCAGAAATTGAAAAAATTGCAAAACATACTAAAAAAATGGGAAAAATGTTTGTAATTCATGCTAGTGAACGAATTAGAGAAGATATCGAACGGGTCTTGGATTTAAAGCCTGATTTTTTGATTCATATGAATTATGCATCAGAGTCTGATCTCATTCGTGTTAAGGACGATAATATAACTATTGTTATATGTTCCCGTTCAAATGAGTTTTTTGGTTTGAAATCTAACATTAATCTTTTTAGTAAAATTGGAATTGATATAATGCTTGGGACAGATAATGCTATGCTAAACACACCAAACATATTAGACGAATTAAAATTCCTTAAAAATATGACTGGAATTTTTTCCATTGAGAATCTATTAAATATGATAACATATAATCCAAGGAAAGCTTTAAATCTAGATTATAGTATTCTCGACCTCAACTCTTCAAACGAGTTTATGGTATTGGATAAAAAAACCTTAAGAGCTTTATACATTCCAAGAAATCAAAGGTAGATATAATATGAAAGTTGAAGATGTAATGTCAACAGAATTAATCGTTGGATATATTCCGGGTTCAATTAAATCAGTGCTTGATAAACTGGCAAAAAATAATGTTTCAGGTATGCCTATCCTAAAAAAGGGTACAAAAAATGTCGCAGGAGTTGTTACAAGAACAGATATTTTCAAAAACGCAGAAGATGATCAATTAGCCTTAGTGATGAATGAAGATTTTCATTTTATAAAAAAAGATCAAAATATCAAAGATGCTGCTAAGTTGTTATTTGATAATAGAATTCATGGATTGCCAGTTGTAAACAAGAAGAAAAATCTTGTTGGAATAATTAGTCCTAAAGATATAATTAACCAAACTATGTTAAAAAAAGAAGATAAAATCGATCAGTATTTTTCCAATTTAGTTGTCCCTGTTCATGAAGAAAATCCAATAAACATTGTTATGGAAATTATAAGCATTACAAATGAAAATACTCTACCTGTTTTAAATGATAATCTAAAACTAACTGGTATAGTATCAGATGGAGATCTATTTAAATTAAGTATCATAAAAGAAGGAATCGCACGTTCAGAAATTGGTTTGGGAGATGATGAGGATCAGTGGACATGGGAAGGAATACGTGATACTGTTAGACTTTATTATTCAACATCAGAAGTTACATTACCAACAATTCCAGTTAAAGAAGCCATGATAATAGGCGTGAAAAAAGCATCAAAAAACACACCAGTTGGTGAAGTAGCAAATATAATGATTAAAAATGATATTAGTCATATACCAATTGTTGATTCTGATGATAGACTCGTTGGAATGGTTAGTGATATTGATCTAATGGCATGTATACTTTAAATCTCTTTAATCCATTATTGTTAAAACATAATTTGAGGAGTATTTGTTTATGCCACTTGATGTTTATGATAAAATCATGATGCTTGCAAAAAGAAGAGGTTTCATCTATCCCTCTTTTGAAATATATGGCGGTTCAGCTGGTTTTTATGACTATGGACCTTTAGGTTCAAGGCTCAAACAAAACATTGAAAATCTATGGAGAAATTATTATCTCTTACAAGATAATTGTGTTGAGATAAATACGCCAACAATAACACTTTACGAAGTTTTGAAAGCCTCTGGGCATGTCGATGAATTTACTGATATTACTGTAGATTGTAAAAAATGTAAACAATCCTACAAAGTAGAAGAAATAATAGAAAAGAATATCAGTATCGAAGATGCGTTTAATAATGATAAAGTAAAGTGTCCAACATGTAGTAAAAATTTAAAAGACCCATATCCAGTTAACTTAATGTTTTCTACGAAGATAGGTATTGAACAAAGTAGAGATGCATTCCTACGACCTGAAACAGCACAGGGAATATTTACAAACTTTCATCTCCTTTATAGATATGGCCGAGAAAAACTACCATTTGGAGTCATACAGGTTGGAAAGGGATATCGAAATGAAGTATCTCCACGTCAAGGAATCATTCGATTGAGAGAATTCTCCATGGCCGAAGCAGAGATCTTTTTCGATCCAAAAGATAAAACACATCCTAATTTTGAGATTGTTAAAGATGAGAAATTGTATCTTTTTGACAATGAAAAGGAAATGAAAATTTCTTTGGAAAAATCAGTAAAAACTGGAGAGATTAACAACCAGGCGCTTGCATATTATATGTATCTCACACAGAAATTTCTAATGTCTGCAGGTGTAGATCCTAAAAAATTCAGATTTAGAAAACATGCATCAGACGAACTTGCTCATTATGCCCAAGAATGTTGGGATGCCGAACTTTATAGTGAAAGATTCGGTTGGATTGAATGTGTTGGAATTGCTGATAGATCTGCATACGATCTTAGCTCCCATATCAATTCCTCAAAAACAGATATGTATGCAATGAGAAAATATGATAAACCAAAGATAATGAAAGTAAAAAAGATTGTTCCAAAGATGGGAGTACTAGGTCCTCTTTTCAAAGATAAAGCAGGTAAAATTCAAACAATTTTAGAAAACATGAAAGTAAATGATATAAAAAAGATATATGTTAAAATAAATGATGAAACCTTAGAAATACCGAAAGACTGCTATAATGTCGTAGAGTTTGAAGAGAAACAAATCGGCGAAAAGTTTATTCCCCATGTTATTGAACCTTCATATGGAATTGACAGGATTCTGTACTGCATCCTCGAACATAATTATGATGAAATCAAGAAAAAAGGAGAGGAATATAGGATTCTTAAACTAAATGCACATATATCTCCAATAAAAGTTGGTGTATTACCTCTCGTTAGTGATAGTCGTCTTATAAAGATTGCACGCGAAATAGATAAGAATCTGAGAGATGCAGGCATTGCTACATATTATGATGAGGGGGGAACAATCGGTAGACGATATGCACGTATGGATGAAATTGGAACACCATTTTGTATCACTATTGATCATGATTCTATAGAAAATAACTCCGTAACAATCAGAGATCGTGATACAACAAAACAAGAAAGAAAAAAGATAGAGAATATTATTAAATTTATAAGAGATAAAATATCAAAATAAATAATATATTGTGAATCAATCTATCATATTATAATAGATGGGTTTTTTTCTAAATTTTTCCTTAATAGTCCTACAAATGTTAAGTATGTTAAGTATATAGATATCCATCGTGTTTCTGCTTATATTATTAGATTTTTTGTGAAAAAGAAAATAAATGGTTTCTACCAAAAGGGATTTGTCATCATACTACTTCAAGAAATGTACATTTAAATCTTTTTTACTGTTTTATCTATTATTTCTATAGCTTTATCTATCTCTTCTTCTGAGATTATTAAAGGAGGTCTAAAACGTATAGTTGTTGCACCACAACCAAGAACTACTAAACCGTTTGAATATATCTTATTTTTTAGTTCGTCACGTTTTTCAGGAGTTTTTAGATCAAAGGCACACATAAGTCCAAGTCCTCGAGCATTTGATATTTTATCAGGATATTTCTGGGCGATTTCCTCAAGATTTTCCAAAAGACGTTCTCCCTGAATTTTTGCATTTTTAACAAGATTATCCTCTTTAATTATTTCAAGGTACTTCTGACATCGAACCATATCAATGAGATTTCCACCCCATGTGGAGTTTAATCTGCTTGAAACATTAAAAACGTTGTCTTTGATTTCATCTACCCTATTCCCAACCATTATTCCACAAACCTGTGTCTTTTTTCCAAAAGCAATTATATCGGGTTTAAAGTTAAAATGCTCATAAGCCCACATCTTACCAGTAAGACCAACACCTGTTTGTATTTCATCCAATATAAACATCATCTCATACTTATCACATAGTTTTCGAAGTTCCAAGAAGAATTCCTTTCTGAAATGGTTATCTCCCCCTTCCCCTTGGATAGTTTCTATTATAAGTGCAGCTATATCATCAGGATTTTCAGAAATGGCAGTGTCAATTTCAGATATTGCTTGTTTCTCTAATTCTTCAACTTTTTCATAATTTTCTTTATTAAAAGGAAAAGCAATCTTCGGATTTATAATACAAGGCCAACTTAAAATTGGAAAGTATTTTGTTTTATTGAGATCAAATGTGTTAGTCATAGGTAGAGTATAACCTGTTCTACCGTGAAAAGCATCTTTAAAATAAATAATCTTAGTACCAAGTTTTTCACTTATTCCTTGATCTATATTTTTTCTTACCTTCCAATCAAATGCCGTTTTCAATCCATTTTCAACTGCAAGAGAACCACCACTGATAAAAAACAGATGTTTGAAATAATTTGGAACAGCATATTTAGCAAAACTATCGACAAAATCAGCAAACTCAGTGGTATAAATATCCGAATTTGTCGGTTTATTAATTGCGATTTCACCTAGTTTTTTGATAAATTCTGGTGTAACGAGTTTTGGATGATTGCAACCAAGAGGTGCCGATGCGAAAAAAGAGAAGCAATCAAGTATGTATTTTTCATTTTTTGAATCATATATTTGGCATCCTTTGCTTTTTTTCAAATCTAAAACTAGATCAAATCCATCTGCAAGGATATATCTAGCAAGTGTTTTATGTACATCCCTTGGTCCGATTGACATTAGAGTATCACTCCTTTTTAAATTGCATTATTTATTCTGTTAGAGCGGTATCTATCTTTCTTATAAAATGATATCGGTATGAAACTTTCTATACAATATTATTAATTAATATAAATTAAGAGATATGTTAATCGCAATTTAGTTAACATATTCAGATATCGTAGTTTTGGAAATAGATATAGATGATTATTAGTAAAAAGTTAAAAAGAAAAAAGAATTCTATGGGCTAATTCATAGTTCTAACAGCTGTCTTAGAATCGGGAACAGAAGGGGATGATTCATAATAAATTTAAGGAATAATGAGCCAATATCAATTCTTTTATTTTTCGATGTTGATAGTGATAATGGTATTATTTCATAGTCGCTTGGATCATCTTTGTTTGTAATCTTTATTTCTCCTGTAAAATTCTGTTCAGGTTCTTCAGGAGTCAAAACAGATACTCTAATTTTTATCTTACCATTTTCCACCGTCAAATTCTCTCCTTCTGAAGGATTAATAGCCCACGTTCCCCACTCTTCAGGGTATTCAGCTACCTCCCAATTTAGAAGTGAACCTTCATCACCAATGTTTTCTAATGTAAAATCATTATAAATGAAGATATTTGGTTTTATGTTTACCCAGTTTATTGATCCATTACAATGCAAATCTGAAAATAGCTCAGGTTCAGGATCAGGTGAGTTACTTACTTTAATAGTAACATAATCTACAGGAGATTGAATTCCTTTTTTATTAATACTAACAGCAGAAATAATAATTTTTCCATCAGATACAGTTGTTGTGTCCCATACAATTTTCCAATCATCTTTTCCATCTGCCTGCACCCAACTTTCATTTCCCATCTTAACAAAAACATATTTAATTTGACCACCTAGGTCATATGCATATCCACTAATATTTATCAAACCTGAAACAACGGCATTATTATTTGGATTTGATATTCCAACACGGGGCGGTATTACTGTAGTAGTACTATTACTACCACCTCCGCCTCCGCCTCCGCCTCCAGTCCATGAAGCTCCGATTATTACAGAGGGGTCGCCAAAAATATTGTAGCATTCGAAATAGTACTTAGTATATCCTCCTCCACCATAATGTGCAAATAAATCTATCTTACCTTGGTCTGTCATTTCAGCTACCGGTCTAAAATTGTCATATTCTGCTAATGTCTCTTTCTCGAGGATATCATCTTCACCCCAAAGAGTATTAGCAGAAGAACCCCAGAAAATAACAGCTCCTTTGTTGGGCGCTCGAATCCAGGTTTCTCCAAAGCATTCCCCAATATCATATTTACCAGTTACACATGCATGACTACATACAAAAGAGAGCATTCCTTGATTTATAAGCCCATTTACATCAGATTGACCGAAATATGGTCCATCTGCCCAACTTGTAGAACTACCATGACCTGAATATATTGCAACTACACGACCATCATTTAGTGAATTTCTAACATCATTAGTGGTTGCACCATATGTAACTTCATATAATTTATCACAGGTAAATCCAAGTGGTTCAAAATAATTAGTTATAACATAATTATGTGTTCCTTCTGATATTTGATAATTGTCATTTCCCGCCATAAAGGCTCCTTTAGTTAGAAAATCTTCATTTGCCCAATCTCCACTTTCATAGCCTATTGTTTTATCTACTATTGCTGTAACATGCGATACTTGTGATGCTGGGAACCTACCAATAAAAATATCTGGGAAATAATCTGATCCGTCTACTGTAGCATAGTATAAATCAGTGGCAGTATTTGATGCCTGACCTGTAAAAGCAGGTATTTGCCCAGTATCTCCGACTAAGAGAATGAATGAAGGAGGCGTAGGCCAAGTATCATAAGCATTCTGAATATAATTTTGGATATTATCCCTAGTAGGTCCACCCGGAATTTCAGATGTTTTTGTTACTGTTACATCATAGATCAAGCTTTCCTTCCAATCAACAAAGGTTTGAATCTGACTATAGAAATCATCATAGACTATTATTAAATAACCTTCTGATCCAAAAGATGGATATGATCCAAAAGATGGTGTTTGGTCATTTGGTACAAAATCATCATAATTTACAAATATATCTTCAAAAAGATCCTTGTATGGTGAGGAAGAATATCTCTCAATTTTCTCATATGTTTTCTCCATATCGCTATTAGGAAGATCTAACTCTAATTCACAGGAATTCATAATGTTTAATTCTCCTGTAACAGGATTGTATTGAATAGGTGAAATTTGAACTAATGCAAAACGATTTCCTCTTATAATTCCTGTTTCAATGATTTTAACCTTATCAGATTGCATAAATTTATTTGTAGAATAGTAAACGTTATCAAATTTAAATTCTACCTGATTTGAAGGATCCATAGTTTTTGGAAGTGAAGGTTGAACAGGGACTACTTGATCAGGAAGGTTCAACTCACTAAGTGTTGTATATTCCCAATCTTCCGAAATTATTGATATTGATGGAATTGCGCCATGCGGTATCTGTACAATATAATTTACAACTGGGAGTTTTGCTTGACCTTCAATAATGGTAAATCCTTCATTTTCTATTTCTAATATGGCAAATGCTTTATTTTCTTTATTTTCAGTGTTGAATTTCAAAGAGGGAATATTTACCTCAAGTCCTATTGAAAAATTTTCTTCAATTTCATTTTTCATATTTTGGGATGCTGATCCTAGACTACTTATAATAAAAATTCCTATAATTATTACTACCAATAATTTTTTCATTTATTTGCCCCTTGTTTTATTTAACCAATATTTGTATTGTTATTATTTAATATACATTAATATTATAAAAAGTTATTTGATAACTGTTATCCAAAAAATTTTATTTTTTAATTAAAACAATAATACAATAATATTAATATTAAAAAATAAAAGATAATTCTAATTATTATATTAATAGTTTATTTATTAATTCAATTCTTTTCTTTTTTCATCAAACATTATTCCCATTTTTTCTAGTTCATCTAAAATTGGATTATATATCTTAGGAGTCACAGGGATATGGACCCCAATTATATTGATTTTTCTATTTAGAATCATTTTTGCAGCTATAGCTGCTGGAAATGCTACAGTGCGTGCAATTGCAGAATCGCCTTTGGGAATACCATAGTCAAGAAGTGTTGAAGTAATATATTCCCTCTTATGAGGATATTCTACTATAAACTCATGATGCATTATAATCATATCTATTTCATCTATTCCAAGCGACATCTTATTTAAAGTCAGTACATTTAGATAATCTAATGGATTATCTTTATCTTCTGGCAGGGGCTCATTTCCAAATAGACCAAGCCATTCTAGCCGCTTAATAACAGTAGAATATGTCTTCAATCCAAGAAATTCTGCCGTTTTCTTTAGTAAGTTTTCCTCAGGTCCAACACCAATTAAATGTCTTGTAAGATCTCCATATGTATTTCCAGAAAAATCTTTTCTGGGTTGTTCATTAAGCCAACCGAGTGTCACAATTTTTCTCATTGTTTCACACCATCCAGTCATTCTAAACGTACCCCGATAAACCGTTTTTGCATCTTCTAATCCATATATTTCTTTGTATGGAATAGAATTTCTATTTGGATAGTTTTCAAATGATCCAACTCCTAAAACATCTTGGATTGTATAATTTTCAAATAATTGTTCTCCAGGATATGATATTATTTCTCCATCCTGTAACCATTTTGAAGGATTAAGAGAAGCCAACAGAACTCCCCGAGGAGACCATGAAAACTTGTAACCAAATGGATTTGTGTTTGCCTCATGAGATGGAAGTGCACCAGTTGTTGACCTGAAACTGACAATTTTTCCTCCGTTCTTCTCAATATCATGTATTACTCTCATTGCAGACATGTGATCTATGCCAGGGTCAAGACCAGATTCGTTTAAAATAATGACTCCTACCTCCTTTGCTTGATCATCAAGCTGTTGCATTTCGTCACTTACATATGATGTTGTAACAAGATGTTTTTTATGTTTTATACAAAATTTTGCTACTTTAACATGATATATATATGGTAAAAGACTCACCGTTAAATCTGCTTTGGAGATTAACTTTTCTAATATTGTATCATCTTTTACATTTAATGGTAATGCTTTACCATCTGGATGTCCATCGATTATCTTATCTATCTTGCTGAGAGTTCTACTTGCCATTGTAACAGAAAAATCTTGTTGATCCAAAAGATACCTTACTAAAGGTCTCGAAACCATTCCCGCTCCAAGAACTAATACTTTTTTCATTTTTTTATCCTCATTAAGCTATATAATCGTTGGAGGCGAACAGGATTTGCTTATAAATATTTGCCGATATACTGATAATCGGGTGTGAGTTTACCATGGTAAAGAATAATCGCCTTTTTTATCTCTGATGGGAGAACACATTCCTTAAATTCTTTATCATAATCAGCTTTTATTATTTCCGACACG
>DAOWFO010000055.1 GCA_030637965.1 Thermoplasmata archaeon | reverse complement strand
TATCAAACAAATAATATTCTCTATCACGAATCATACAATCAAGCTCTTTTTTACTGAATACAACAATAATCATAGAAGCATCCTCTGCCCATTTATTTCCAGAAGAAAATGCTTTGTGCATCTCCTTTAAAACCTCTGAATTATTGACAAAAATATACCGCCAAGGTTGATTATTAAAACAAGATGCCGAAAGTCGTGCACATTCAGCGAGATCATATATGATTTCCTCTGTTATCTCAACAGGTTCTAATGAACGATAAGCTCTTCTACCAACTATCGCTTGTTTAACATTCATTATTATTCCTTACTTTTTATGCATAGCCAGTTATACCAGGATCAATCCAAGTGGTTTTTTTAAAACATTGAGATGAATGTTGAAGTGCATCCTCGACAGTTTTTTTCAACAAAGATGGATACATTTCACCAACTAATTCTTGAACAGGTTGTCCCTTGCAGAAAAATTTGAATGTAGGTGTACCCATTATTCCATATCTCCCAACAATAGTAGGATTATCTATAATATTAACTTTAGCAAACACAACCTTGTCTTTGAAATCCTTAGCATATTTCTGAAAATGGGGTTCCATTACCTGACAATGTGGGCATGTAGTACTATAAAACATCACCATTACAGGTTTTTCTTCATTTTCTACGCTTTTTTCCCAGTTAGTATCACGTAACTCGATAACATCCTGACCATTCATATGAATCCTCAAACATATTAGGATTAATAATTATTTAAAATAATTTTTCTTTATTTATGAGACCAATTTCAGAAAAATCTATAATCATTAATCTTTAACTTAAAATCTGTAATAAAAGTTAGCAATTTTTTATATTTGAGAATGAACAATAGAAAAAATTAAAATATTTTAACATTAATTGTTAATTTGATTAGGTTTGGTGGTTATTTTTGAAAATTAAACAAATAAAGATAGGTTTTGATAATTTCTGTTATGTCATTTATTGTCAAAAAAACTTGAAAACTGTAGTTGTTGATCCTGGAAATAATCCTTCAAATGTCATAGAATTTATAAAATCAAATAAACTGAAATTGGAATATATAATTAATACACATTATCATTATGATCATTCAAGTGGAAACCAGATTATTAAAAATTCCATACCTTCAAGGATTATTGCATCAAAACTAGATGGAACAAAAATTAATGGTGGAGTTGACATATTTGTTGAGGATAATGATCAATTAAATGTTGGAGAAGTATCTATAAAATTTTTATTAACACCAGGACATACTCCAGGAAGCATATGCATGATTATTGATAATGAAGCTTTGTTAACTGGTGATACGTTATTCATAGGTGATTGTGGAAGAACGGATTTACCTGGAGGAAACCTCAAAGAAATGTTTAGAACACTTCAGGATAAGATAAAGAATCTTCCTGATCATTTAATTGTATATCCCGGACATGATTATGGGGATAAACCATTTGACACCATTGGAAATCAAAAACTTACAAATAAAACATTATTAGCTAAAAATCTGAGAGATTTTTCGAAATTAACATAATTTGTCGCCAAAATATACAGTTGTGTTTTTCTCAATTCAATGGGATTGGTTATATAATATCATAATTTATTTGTTGTCACTGATTATAACTCAACGGCAACCAATCCACGATCTATTTTCTTCTGACACCTTAACAAACGTTCTTTTAAATCATAGTTCCTTGTTGCATTTCGTATTTGTCCTATCATGTCAATAACACGACGGAACAAACGAATTATATCTCCCTCACCAATCATTGTGAGACTCAATAGTACTTCAAAATCTGATCCTTCGCCCCATGTTCCAACCAAAGCCAACATTCGTTTTAAGGATAATTTATTCAAATTTTTAATAATAAAAGGATTTGATTGTAATTTTCTTAGTAATTCATTATATTTATGTTGAATATCATGGAAACTAAAATGGTCATTTTTACGCTGCTCATATATTATACCAGCAATTACTTGTAGTATTTCGATATCAGACAGTTTTTTATAGAGATCTGATAAGAAAAGTTCACTGATTAACAATTCTTGAAAATAGATATGTCTTGCAAATTGGCCTTTTTCTGTTAATTCGCCATTTGTAGAGATATATAACATCTTTTGAAGATAACGGTACTTGTGGTTATATGAAATCTTAATGCGTAATTGTTGGGTACTTTTTTTTCGACGAAGGTAATATTCGAAATTACTTTTTAGAATTTTTTCTATTTCATCTTCATCATGATTGGCTATAAGATTCAAAACAGTATTATAAGATAATTTAAACTGACCATGGATAGGTTCAGATACACCTGAAGAAATTCGAACGAGATCATTGATATCGTTTTTTTCTCTGTCAATAATAACTACGACATAACCAACATCATCTATCCCTCTTCTCCCCGCCCGGCCCGCAAGTTGGAAATATTCTCTAGAATTAATCAATCTAAAATTGCGTCCATCGAATTTCCTCAACCCATTAAATATAACCATCTTTGCAGGCATGTTTATCCCAACAGAGAAAGTTTCAGTAGTAAATAGTACTTTAAGGAGCCCTTGACTAAATAACTCTTCAACTACAGCTTTATGTTGAGGTATTAGTCCAGCATGATGAAAACCTATGCCCTTTAGTAAAACCTTACGTAATTTATTAGTTGTATCAATACGGTTTATTTGGGAAGTGAAGTGCTTTCGCCAGGTTTTAATAATGTGATTTTTTTTATCAATAGAATCTAAAAAATCTCTATTTCTGGAGAGTTTTAAAGCCTCTGATACGCATTCTTTACGCGAAAAGGAAAAGATGATGGTTGGCAACTTTTTACGCATTTTTGAGATTACATCATTTGGAGAGGCAACTTGGTAATATTTTTTTCCTCTTTTTTTATTTCTCTTTGAATAATATTTTTTTGTTTGATGTCTATACTTTGGAATTTTTCCGGCAAGATCTTTTGCTGCTGTCAAACCTACATATGTTTCAAACACAAAATGCTTGAGAGGCACTGCACGTTTAGAGTAATGCACTACATCTACTTGATGATCTTTGATAGTTTGTATCCATGAGGCAAGTTCTTTTGAATTTGGAATTGTTGCAGATAAACAAAGAAAACGTATATGGGATGGACTAAAAATGATTGCTTCTTCCCATACCGTACCTCGTTCAGGATCGCTCATATAATGTATTTCATCAAAAATTACATATTCAACATCGTCTAAAAGAGTATCTTGACCTAAAAGCATATTACGATAAATCTCTGTGGTCATAATAAGAATCGGTGCATTAGAGTTTATTACTATGTCTCCTGTTAGTATTCCAATATTTTCTAAACCATAATCGTGCTTGAAATCCTTATATTTCTGGTTGGAAAGTGCCTTGATGGGGGATGTGTAGATAACCTTCTTATTGGAAACTTTGAGGTATTTATCAATTATATAATCAGCAATAATGGTCTTTCCAGTGCCTGTGGCTGCACTTACAATTACAGAATGATGCTTTTCAATGTTATGAATAGCATTCTCTTGGAAGGGATCTAAGGTAAATTTTTTAAATTGCATGATAGCCAAAAGCACAGGTTTTACTTTATAAATCTATCTACAAATATCCCAAAGAGGTGCTTTAATTAATAATTGCTCTATAAATATTTATGCTGATGGTATAATGAGAAACCAAAATATTATAATAAAAAATGTAAGCCCAATTACAAATATAGCATTTAGCTTATTTTCCATTGAACTTGAAATTTTCATAGTAAATCTCCGTTTTTTAAATAAAACAATGATACACTTTAAAAGTCTTTTTTGCAGGTAGATACGTAATCGAATATTCAAAAGTATTTTTTTCACATTTTATTAAAAGCTTAAGTTTTTAAATTGTGAATACAATCTGGATGTATCTATAATAAGTACGGTTTTAATGATGAAATACATAGAACACGCAGAAGAGATATTTAATCTTCTTAAAGAAGAACTCAGTAATATCTTGACCCCAATTATTGCCCGTGAAAAGTGGGGGAAAATTGCACATACTCCATTTAACACTTTGATATCCTGTATCTTAAGTCTAAGAACAAAGGATCAAGTTACAGAAAAGGCATCAATTAGATTATTAAAAAAATACAACACTCCAGAAAAAATCGTGCAACTCCCAGAAAAAGAGTTGCAAAATTTGATTTATCCTGTAGGTTTTTATAAAACAAAGGCAAGACGAATAAAGGAATTATCAAGAGAATTAATAGAAAATTATAATGGACAAGTGCCAAATGATTTTGAAGAATTATTAAAATTTAATGGCATTGGAAGAAAAACTGCAAATATTGTTATGTTATACGGTCATAAAAAAAAAGGTTTTTTACCTATTGACACTCATTGTCATAGAATCCCAAACCGTCTGGGATGGATAAACACAAAAACACCTGAACATACTGAGAAAGAATTAAAGAAAATTCTTCCAGAAAAATATTGGGATGATTTTAATCATCTTTTTGTGAAATTTGGTCAGACCATATGTTTACCTGTTTCACCTTTCTGCAGTAGATGTCCTATAAAAAAGTATTGTAATCAAATATCTGTAATAAAAAAAAGATAAGTAATATTTTTATTTTGTAATTATGGTTTTTTTAGAATTTTCTCAATTTCTTTAACAGTAATATCTTCCTTATCATTTATCATATCAACTAATTTGTCTTTTTCATTCCATTCTGAATAATACTTTTTTTGAGTGTCGCTCATAGTAAATTTCGCTCCCTTGCTTTTTGCCAATTCCTTCAGTTGTTTTTCAGTTAATTCATCTAACAATTCTTTTTTTATGGACATTCGTTTTTTCCTCCTTATGGCCTTTTATTTCCGGGTAATTTAACAGATTGTTGTATGGTTAATATTTAAGGTTAAATTAAACTTTTCTATTGGCTAAAATTTTTATTTTACAAAAATAACTTGAAAATAAATCGATTAATTTATAAACATGAACTAGGATTGTATTTTGGAATGTGAGAGGATGGGATGCAGGACATTAGCGATATTAATTATACCAAGGAAAATAAGAGACCTATTGTAATGAGAGCTCTTAGAAGAAGTAATGTTAGAAAAAAAATTGCAGAATATCTTTTTGAGATAAGTCCTAGTGGAAGCTATACTTCTGAGATAGCATATAGTGTTAAAACTACACCTACTAATGTCATAGGAGCTATTAGAGGAATGCAATCAAGATATAGAGAGGAAGAATCTCTCATTAGCCTTAACATTGTGGAAGAAACCACAGGTGGAAAAGATATAAAGTTATACAAACTCACAGATTTTGGTAAGGAAATAATTGAAAATCTTAAAATGTAAAAAATTTTAAAGGTTACATTAAGGTAGAAATAAAACTAAATTGAAACCTCGATAATTTTATATCTGGAAAAAATTGTAAAAAGCATCATAATACAAAATATTTTAAAGAGAATGGGATATTAGTATTGACGAGATATTAATTAATTATTAATTCTATTAATAGGTGGATTATGAGGAAAATAGGTGTTTTAACAGGTGGTGGAGATTGTCCAGGTTTAAACGCTGTAATAAGAGCTGTTGTAAGAGCTTCAATGCAGTATGACTGGGAGATTATTGGTATAAAAAATGGATGGAAGGGATTAATAGATGGAGAAATAGTAATTCTTACTGATTATGCTGTTTCAGGTATCCTTCCAAAAGGTGGAACAATAATTGGAACTTCCCGAACTAATCCTTTTAAAAAACCAGAATATGTACAGAAAGTTGAGGAAAATATTAGAAGATTTGGAATCGATGCTCTTGTCGCAATAGGAGGTGATGATACCTTAGGTGTTGCATTAAAATTACATCAAAGAGGAATACCAATAATTGGTATTCCAAAAACAATAGACAATGATCTTTCAGGTACTGATTATACATTTGGATTTGATACTGCTGTATCTATTGTAACTGAGGCAATAGATAGATTACATACAACTGCCGAATCTCATCACAGAGTAATTGTTGTGGAGGTTATGGGTAGAAATGCTGGTTGGATTGCTACAGTTGCAGGTATTTCTGGTGGTGCAGATGAAATATTAATACCGGAAGAAGCTTTTAATATTGAAGAGGTTTGTAGAAATCTTAGATCAAGATACGAACGAGGTAAAAAATTCAGTATAGTTGTTGTTGCAGAAGGAGCTAAACCAATTGGAGAGGGAATGGTAGTAACACAATCTGATGAAAAAGATGAATTTGGGCATGTAAGATTAGGGGGAATAGGTCATTCTTTAGCAAGAGAAATTGAGAAAAGAATGAATGTAGATACAAGGGTTACAATATTAGGACATGTACAACGTGGAGGTACTCCTACTGCTCATGATCGTGTGCTTGCAACAAGATTTGGTGTTGCAGCTGTTGAGTTGGTGAAAAATGGTGATTTTGGAAAAATGGTGGCATTGCAAGGCGATAAAATAGTTCCTGTTTCACTTGAAAAAGCTGTTTCTAAATCTAAAACAGTAAACATGGATTTGTATAATATGGCAAAGATATTCTTTGGAAAAGGAAAGGTTAAAGACTTCGCAAATCCTACTAATGAAAATAAATATTCTCAAGTATATACAACATATGATGAAAAATCTTAATCTTTAACTCTTATTATCAGAAATTAATAATTATCTAATGAAAATTTCTTAAATATGGGTACAGATTCTCTGGTTTTATTTGCACCCTGTAAAAATTATTTTTGTAAAAATAATTTACTATAATTATTAATTCTCAATATTGCACTATTCGAATTGTATTATTTCAAATGAAGTTAAGGTGTTAAACGGGTTCTATCTCTTGGGAAAAGAATACACTCTCTTATATTTGTAATATTAAGCAATTCCATTAAAAAACGTTCAATTCCAAATCCAAATCCGCCATGTGGTGGCATGCCATAACGAAATCCTTTTAGATATGATTCAAAGTCTTTTGGGTTAAGATCACAAGCTTTAATCCTCTTTTTTAATAACTCTACGTTATGGATACGTTGACTTCCTGAAGCAAACTCAATTCCGCCACATTCTAAGTCAAAACTGCGTGAATATTTTTCTTCTTCCGGCATCGTGTAAAATGGTTTAATTTCTATTGGATACTTGGTGATGAAATAGAAAGTATGACCTTCGTCCTCCATAATTTTACCAAGAAGCCTTTCATCTTCGTTTCCAAGATCTTCTCCCCAAGCAATTTTGCTACCTTCATCGTTCAATTTTTTTATCACATCATCATATTTAACCCTTTTAAATGGTAAATTTGGTAAAGAAATTTCCTTGCATAAAATTTCAAGTTCTTCTTTACATTCACTTGCTTTTTTCCACATATTATAGGCAAGGTTTTCAAGAATTTTCATAATCTCTTCTTCATTTTTTATAAAAGCCATTTCAACATCAACGGCAGTTGATTCATTAAGATGTCTCCTTGTGTTGTGTTCTTCGGCTCTGAAATACCAGGCGATTTCATAAACTTTATCAAGTCCAGTTGCCATTAATATCTGCTTGTACAGTTGGGGAGATTGCGCAAGAAAAGCCTCCTTTTCAAAATACTTTAATTTAAATACGTCAGTACCTCCCTCTGAAGAAGTAGCAATTATATTTGGAGTATGAACTTCAACAAAATTTTCAGATCTCAAATAGTCATGAACAGATGCAATAATGGCTGTTCTAATTTTAAAAATTGCCTGAATTTCCTGTTTTCTAAGATCGATAAACCGGTTATCTAACCTAGTATCAAGTTCTGATTCAACCTTATCTACAACACCAAGTGGTAATGGAGTTTCGGCAGTTGATAAAACTTCAAATTCCTGAGGTATGATTTCATAGCCGTTTCTTGCCTTATCACTCTTCTTACACAATCCTTGAACAGAAATAACTGACTCGCGAGATATTGCAACTATTTTCTTAAAAATTTCAGGTTCATTCTTTTTAAGGGCTGTAACTTGTAGGGTTCCTTTCCTATCTCGAAGGATTATAAAGGCAATAGAACCAATATTACGAATATCCTCGACCCATCCAGCAACAGTTATAAGTTTCCCATAATCGTCCTCTGTTACATCTAATGAATAACGATTTCTATATGTTTCCATATTCTATCTGTAATTAAAACATTGAATTTAGTCTTTTTGAAACAAATGATAATGTATTCTGTAACATATCTATATTATTCCAAGATTCTACCATTTCCTCAAGATTTATTTCATCCAATTTTTTTAGCTTCCTTGCCCATTTTTCTATATTTGGTATTGCCCTAATAACATTATCAACGATAGTTATATTTGCAGTTCTAGCAGTCCTAGAAAGTGGATTTAGATCAATGGCAATAACTGTTTTACCCATATTCCTTAAGGCTTGGCATCTATCCCCATCTTCAAGTGGTACAAGTACAACATCTGCTGAATAAATCCCATCAATATCACATCTCCCTCTATCGTGATTTAGATTGGGAATATTTGCATCGGCTTTTTTTCCATAGATCTCTTTTGCTCCGTTTTTTTTTAATTCATTTATGATTTTTTCTATGCGTTCTTTTGTTCTATGAAAAAGATTAACTTCCAGTTTTGTCGGAATGAATTCTGAGAGACTTATACATTCTTTAAGATTTAGAGCAGCAACATTACCATTAATAGAGAGTACAGGATTTTTTGCAATAAGTAAAGAAGCAGCAGCAACTCTCTCTGCATCATCTGCATAAACTAAAGTTTTTTCACCAATTAAATAATCAAAAGCTTCTCCTCGACCATGTGCAATCAAGCCTGTTTTATGAGTGATACCATTTTCCATAGCTTTTGAAATTCTCTCTCTCGTTTTTAGTGAAAAATATCGTGGATGACTTTCTGGTATTTTCCCCATAATTTAATAGCAATAGCACCGTGTATTTTAAATTTATTAATTGAAAAAGAAAGAAAGTCAGTTTATTGCTAGGTCTAGATAGTTTACTATAAACTACATTTATCCATACATGTTCGGTTGTGGAACCTGACCTGTTGAGGATACCATTGGTTTTGCTTGCTTATGGAATTTCTGTAGTTGGCGTTCAATCCGTTCAGATTCTTCATACAGAGGAACTACATTAATTTCAAGATCTGTTATAAGGGCAATTATATTTATTGCAGCAGCTGCAGCTTTTGCATCAGGATAATTCGGATGTGCTTCGGTTAGAATTGAAATAACACCAAAATCTGATTGTTTACCTTTATTAAGAAGAACTCCAGAAACACCTGCAATTATACCATTTTTAAACTGCGCGATATTTTTCATTGCCAGGATATTTCTAACATCACTAGTTGATCCAATGGCGTATGCACTAGTTGCCCCTTCATTTTTTTCATCCTTTCCCTCAACGACCATTCCTTCAGGGGAAATAAGTGTTTTACATTCATTTTCAGTAACCCATTTCATAATTGCATTTGAAATGGAATTTATAAGATGAGGTTTTGGCTTAAATTCAGAAACGAAAACAGCAATTTTCTCTCCACTACTTTGAACCCCTGCATAAATACGAACAGGGGAAAGAGGTTCTCCAGTATGTACAACAGATAAGGCAGGAAAATGTGAAGAATTTAAAGCACCTATCTGTCTAAGATTCAAAGCATCGATTAAATAATTAGCAGCAATAGTACTAACTAATCCTATTGAAGGAAACCCCGCAATAACAGTTGCGCCTTTAAGATCTATATCCTCAAAATTAACAATTTCAACAATATCATCTTGCATTTTGCATCACCATCATTTTATACATAATACATATTCTACCATTTAAAATAATTGGTAAGTAATTTTACCCTTTTACAACTCCAAGAGGAATGAATTTCACAACCTTTCGAGATATTCCTGCCCCATGTGCAATACTAACCACGTTTCTGATATCTTTATATGAATCAGGTGCCTCCTCAGCAACTACTGAATAACTTGCTGGATGAACATAAATGCCTTTATTTTTTAGTGTTCTTACAATATCTTCACCTCGCCATCTCTTTCGAGCACGAGTTCTTGACAATACACGCCCTGCACCATGACAAGTGGAACCAAATGTTTCCTCAGCTTTATCTGTTCCATGTAAAAGATAGCTTTCAGTTCCCATGTCTCCTGGAATCAATACTGGTTGCCCAACATCCCGATATTTTAATGGGATTTCCTTTCGCCCTGGACCAAAAGAACGAGTGGCACCTTTCCTATGGACATATACCTTCCTTTTCTTACCATCAACTTCATGATCTTCAAGTTTAGCAATGTTGTGACAGACATCATAAACAATATGCATCCCAAGATCCTCAGCACTTGTATTCAAAATTCTTTCAAATGATTCACGTATCCAATGGACTATCATTTGTCGATTACACCAAGCAAAGTTTGCTGCACTTGCCATTGCACTAAAGTAATTTTTACCCTCAGGGGAATTAACAGGGGCACACGCTAATTGTCTATCTGGAAGCCAGATATTGTATTTTCTAACGGCTTGTTCTAACACTCTTAGATGATCTGTACAGACTTGATGTCCAAATCCTCGAGACCCAGTATGAATCATGACTACAATTTGTCCTTTGTTTTTTATACCATATATTTTTGCAATATTTGGATTGAAGATTTCGTCAACTCGCTGAATTTCAAGAAAATGGTTTCCGGCTCCAAGAGAGCCAAGTTGTGATGCACCTCGTTGCTTTGCCTTTTGGGAGATAACTGGTAACTCAGCATATTCAAGGCATCCATTTTCTTCTAAAAATTCAAGATCCTCATCCCACCCATAATTGTTTTCAATACCCCAACGGGCACCAAGTTTTAAAACATCCTCAAGTTCCTTTATATTTAGACGGACTTTAGCTTTGGATCCAAGACCAGATGGTACATTCTTAAACATCTCATCGACAAGATCATGTATTTTTCTATTATCTAAATCTTCCATGTTAAGATCGGTTCTTATTAGTCTTACGCCGCAATTAATGTCAAAACCTACTCCGCCTGGGGATATAACACCTTTTTCTACATCAGTTGCAGCTACCCCGCCAATAGGAAAACCGTAACCCCAATGGATGTCTGGCATAGCCATGGCTTTACCAACTATGCCTGGAAGTGTTGTCATATTTGCGGTTTGTTCAGGAGCATTATCGGCCTTAATTGAAGAAATCATTTTTTGATCTGCATAGATAATGGCAGATGTTTGCATTCTTAAATTATTTTTTTCCCCTCTATAATTAGAAGGAATTTCATATCTATAATCATCAATTTTATTTAAAGGGCCATTCCAGAACATTTTTAACACTCAAATTACTAATGTTTAAAATGATTTATAAGTCTTGAGACTGAGATAACTAATTTATTTTTTTCTTCTAATGTAGGGAACTCCTGTTTTTTTATTTACTCTAATTTCGTAACCATCAGGAAGCTGTACTTGTTTTTCTCCATCTGGTTTATATTTACTAAAATAGTGAATGGTTCGTGTTTTACCAGACCCTAGTTTAACTTCCTTTTTGTATAATATATATTCTCCGTATTTGTATCCTTTTTCAATATTTGGAGTTCCTTTAGTGCTCACAACATCTTTTTTAGGGTAGGAAACCTCAGTTAGTTTTTCTCCAATTTCTTTTTTTATTTTTTTAGCCAGTCTTCTTTTTATACCCTTGATCCCGATTAAATCTTTTAAAGTTGCAACTCTTAAATCATCTATGGAAGTGAAACCATTGTCATAAAGTAAAATGGCTGTTTTATTATCTATGTTTTTGATATCTTTAAAAACATTTATTTTATTATTATGCTCTATCATCGGTTTCTGAGGCGTCTCTTTTACATCTTTGTGCTTTTCAGTAATTTTCAGTTTCTTACCATTCTCTTCAATCGATAAAGGTTCCCACTCTGGAATTTTATCTTCGGTTTTAATTTTTTCAATTTCTTGTTTATCTTCAATTTCAACATTATCAGGTTCAACTGGTTCCCACTCAGGCAGTTCATTATCCATATCATGGAATTCTTTTTCTTCTGGTTCAGTTACTGTTTCCCATGTAGGTATTTCATCTTCTGTTTTTGCGATGTCTTTTGGTTCAACCTCAACAAATTCAGGTATGTCAATTTCGACTTTTTCGATTTCATACAGCTCTTCATCTTCGAATAAATTTTCTTTTAGTACTTCTTCTTTCTGTTTGTCATGATCAAAATGTTTTTGTTCCGCAGTAGTAAAACTACTTTCCTCTCTTCTATGTATTGTAACTTTTGCTTTAAGAGATTCATCCTGCTCCGAGGAACTTTTATTTTCATAAACAAATCTTTCTTTGGGAGGTTCAACCAATCTTCTTTTTAATGTACTCAGATGCGTTTCATCTTTAATTGATGGATCATGTATATCCGGGTCATCTAAAATCATGCGTAATTTTTCAATAGTTTCCCTTCTGGATTTTTTGATTTTTTGCATGATATATCCTACCATCAAGCTTTTTTACTACTTTTTTGTTAAACTCTTTTCACATATATATTTTTGTGCATTCATTTATAATTTACATTATTTATAAAATATTTAAGCAATATTATTGTATGGGATTTCCAATATATTAATATATTTTTTATAGTTATATCAATTTTTCTACAGATTAAAAAGTTTTATTAAGTTGTTGTTGTATCTCTTATTTTTGATTCGAATGAACTTTAGGGGAAGAGACATAATTTCTATAAAGGATTTTTCAAAAGAGGAAATAAATTATATTCTAAATTATTCTAAAAAGATGGTTTCATATGCTAAAGGTGAAGGGCATATAGAAAAATTGAAAGGAAAGGTATTATCTTCGCTTTTCTTTGAGCCAAGCACTCGAACACGTCTTAGTTTTGAAAGTGCTATGAATAGACTTGGTGGTAGAGTTATCGGTTTTGCAGATCCCACTGCCACATCACAGAAAAAAGGAGAAAGTCTTTCAGATACAATACGAATGGCAGATGCATATAGTGACGCAATAGTAATTCGACATCCCCAAGAAGGAGCAGCAAGATTGGCAGCTGAGTTTGCTGATATACCAATTTTAAACGCCGGAGACGGTGCTGGTAGACATCCAACTCAGTGTCTTCTGGATTTATTTACAATTATTACAGAAAAAAAGAAAATCGAAAAACAAAAAGTTATCCTTCTTGGCGATTTGAAATATGGTCGTACTGTTCACTCACTTGCTTATGCTCTTTCATTGTATGGAGCAGAGTTAATCTTTGTTTCTCCGGAGACTTTAAAAATGCCTAAAGAGGTAGTTAATGAATGCAAAGAATTAGGGACAGAACCTCACTCTACCTCTAATCTTGAGAAAGCCATAAAGGATGCCGATGTTTTATATGCAACACGGATTCAAAAAGAACGATTCCCAGATGCCGAAGAGTATAATCGTGTAGTAGGTACATACAAGATAGATAATCATCTTTTAAAAAATGCAAATGATAAACTCATTGTTATGCATCCATTACCTCGTGTTACTGAGATCGATCCAGAGGTTGATAGAACGCATCATGCGTTATATTTTAAGCAGGCGTTTAATGGAGTACCTGTAAGAATGGCCTTACTTTCTTTGGTTACAGGGGAGAAAATATGAAGGAATTAAAGATACCACTTATTAAAAGTGGAACCGTAATCGATCACATTGCAGCTGGTAATGCTGTTAAGGTTTTACGTATTCTTGGTATTCCAAAAACCCACTCTTCAACTGTTAGTGTTGCAATGAATGTTAGGAGTAGATTGGGAAAAAAGGATATTGTAAAAGTAGAAAATCGAGAGATTGATCCTTATGAGGTTGATAAAATTGCATTAATTGCCCCAAAAGCAACAATTAATATTATTAGAAATTATGAAGTTTCTGAAAAACATAAAGTCGAACTTCCTGATGAAATTGTTGGCATAACCCATTGTTCAAATCCTACTTGCGTATCAAATTATAATGAACCAGTAGAAAGTAGGTTTATTGTATTAAGTAAGGATCCGCCTCGGATTAAATGCTATTATTGTGAAAGAGAACCGGAGGATATTGCTGAACGTATTATTTAATAAACATGAATTTTAATACAACATGTTTCAATTTTTAGGGTGATATTTGGAGTAAATGGTTTTGCAATATTTGAAAATGAGATCACTATAGATATATTGCAACATTTGTTTCATTTACAATAGGAAGGTTTATATTATTATAATTGTTATCATATATTAGATTCAGTATTTTGATAAGAATGAAAAAAGGGGCGAAAAAATGAAAAAGAAAATATTTGGAATAGGAATAGTATTGATGCTGTTTATGACCACTACTTTATCATTTGCATCAATGAATAATAACCCACCAGTTATTGAGGAGGCACATTATGATGCAACATCAAATACAGTTTGGTGTACTCCTATTGATGAGGATGGTGATCAATGTAGAGTTGGTGTTGACTGGGATAGTGATACGGGAAGTGTAGACTTTTGGTCACAATATCGTGACTCAGGGGAAGAACATTCGATATATCCAGTTCCAGCTGGATGCCATGAGTTTTCGGTGATAGTTCAAGATGATAATGGTGCTGAAAGCGAATGGTTTGCAATTAAATCTAAAACTAAACAATTTAGCTTCGAATCAATACTCATTGATTTTCTGGAAAAACATTCAAATTGGTTTCCAATTCTAAGATATTTGCTTGAAATATAAGGTTTATATCCTTATTTTTTTCTTTATCAACTGAAGTTATAAAATATTCCTTAAGCCCAAATGAAATCTATCATAATGATAATGTGATTTTAGGTTAAATAGGATTTGAAAGAGGGGGAAATAGATTATAACATTTTTAATATGTTAATTAAAATTTTATCGTATTATTTAATATCTGTAAGAATTTCTTTAGCTCGATCAAGTTTTATTTTTCCTTCATTTATCATTTGCTCTGCAACTTTATCTATCTCTTTGTCCTTGGCACCAGCCATTATAGCAATATTTTTTGCATGCAGAGACATATGTCCCTTTTGTATACCAACAGTCGATAGTGCAAATACTGCTGCAAAATTTTGTGCGAGACCAAGGCTTGCAGCTATCTCTGAAAGTTCTTGTGCAGTTTTAATTCCTAATATCTTTTTACAAAGTTTTGCCTTTGGATGGATATTTCCAGCTCCACCAATAATTCCTAGTGCAAGTGGCAATTCTATTAT
>DAOWFO010000048.1 GCA_030637965.1 Thermoplasmata archaeon | reverse complement strand
ATTACTATCATTTTACCAAGAGGACTGTCAAGTATCCGAACTTCTAAATCTTTAGCTCCTCCGCCAAAATCTACAAGTATTTTATCCTGTGCGTTTGCAAGTTTTAGAATTTCTTCTTTATGTTTAATTATCTCCTTTACTGCATAGGTTACATCCTTTGTTTTTAAAATCTGAATTTGCCCAATCATTAAAGGATTTGAACTATCCGTTCTAAAACCACCTTTTATCCTAGCGATTTTGGCTGCATTGCTAGCAGCAGCAACAACACTGGACTCTTCAGTTATCATTGGAATAATATAATCTTTTTCATTAATAAGGAAGTTAACTGCTAATCCAATAGGTAGTTCAAAAGTGCCTAGAACATTTTCTATCATTCTATCTGCAATTTCAATATCTAGTGGGGAAGAAAATAAATCCGCCTCTTCATCTGATAAATCTGAAAATTTTTTTACAAAATCTATCCTTTCTTCAATCGACATCTTATAAAAACTTGATACTTTTGATGATTTTTCATTATATGACATTTTAATTCGACTCCTATTGTATTTCTCCTGAATAGTTATACGCTTTTATAATTGTTCATTTTAAATACAAATATCATCTAATTTTAATGTAGAAAACAATACTTAAAATATATTGAATTTTTTTACATATTATTAGTGGAAAAATACAATCATTTTAACTACATATCTAGTTACATATTCATCTGCGAAAAAGATACTTATAGTATCATGTAATTCTTTTAAATGGAAGGAATAGAGCTGGTAGTTTTTGCATCCATCCCATCCTTTTTAGCCCAGCCTTCCTTCTTTTTATCTTAGAAAAATCTTATTTGCTTGTGTGAATTTTATTGTAAAATCCTCTAATATAAAAATTTTATAATTGGGTTAATTCAGTCGATATGTTCTCTAGTCTTAACAGCCATTCCAAAGTTAAAAGAAGACATTTCAAGTTTGTTAAGCAGACATCTCCCTGTTGCAAGCAGGTCATCGTTCTTATTAACAATAAGACACTCATCATAAGGTCTCAATTCTTTATCACAATCTATTACAAACTTTGCAAAGACACTTTTACCATCCTTGACAAAAGGAACTGCTTCCTCTTGTACGGTTACTCTAAACTTTGGATATTTGAAAAAATTATGAAGCATTTTTGCACCTTTGATTTTTAGGGTAAACATTCCGTCCCCTGCACGCATAGATAATATATGTTTATCATCACAATATATATTTCTTATTTTTCCAGTTTTTTTTGATTTAACAATCCTTATTTTACCGCAAAATAATGTCTTTGATACATTTTTTCCAAATTGCATATCTGCAACAGCTGAGATCCTTAATAAATCTATATTTTCCTTCATTATCTCTTGTGATTTAAATGATTTTTTTAAGGACCTTTTTCCTCTCCAAAAAATTACTTTTTTACCCTTCATAAATTCATTAAATATTTTCTCCGCGCTTTCTTCTGTTTCCTTATCTGTACTTTCAGGAAAAATTGATTGAGCAAACGGATACATTTCATCAAGTTTAATTGGAACTGGTCCATAATGTGAGTTAACTACAATTTCTAAATTATTTCTTTTTGCAAGTATTTCACCTATTACTTCAGAAAAATGTTTTGAATAAGGTTTCTCACCTTCTGGCAAAATAACTGCACTATTGGATGAAAATTTATACCTATTAATCAATCTTTTATGACACCTATATAAAATTGGTCGATGAAAAGTTTGGCTTCCCGTATAAAATAATGCTTTATTTTTATAGATTGGCTCAAAATGTTCTAGCCATCTCTTATTTTCATTTTTTCTCAACTCTTTCATTGCTTCTAGTAAATATGGATTTGAACATGCTCTTCTTTCAACTAGCTCCCAGAGATTACCTTCTGATATTGCACATTTTATCTTTTTCAATTCGGCAAAACTGACATAAAGATTATGTTTAGCCATCTGCAGAATTCTTTCAGATTTTTTCATTTTTTTCAATTCTAATGAGGTAACCTTTGTACAGATTGGGCAGAAACAAGGAAGCTCATCTAGGTCCTCCAATTTTTTTGTCCCATCTGGGAAAAGCATTCTTCCATCATTTGCATATTTTATGTATGCTGATGAGTCAAAAAAATCACAACCAAGAGCTACAGCTAAAGGAAATATCATTGGGTGACCTGCACCAAATAAATGTACAGGTCTACTTGGATTCAATCCTTTCTTAGATGCAAGGATACATCTGGTAAGCTCCGAATATCTCTGATTTTCCATCAGTGGTACTACACCACCAATTGGGAAAAATTCTGCATTGATATCACTTAATTTTTCCGCACATATTTTTCTTAGATTTGGATATACTGAACCTTGTATAGTACATGCAAGAATCATATTTCCTTTTACTTCCATACTTTGTTTTGCTCGCTTAATGGTTTCCTGCAGTCCTTCTTTTGCTTTTTTTTCGGTTTGATCCGGCGTTCCAAAAACATCTAGGATTGTACCAACATCACTTCCGATATCTCTCTGAAATTCAACTATTTCCAATGGATCAATTTTTACATTTCTATATTTATAGGATTGAAATGTTCCAGAATCTGTCATAATTGGGCCGTCAAAGTCTATGAGATTGTGAACTCCCTTTTCAATTGCTTTTTCTTTTAATTTCTCATCTTTTCGTATTATATAAGAGTTGGTGATTACCATCTCTGTTCCAAATAGCCTTTTCATTTCCTTTGGAGTTATTGGCATCCTATTTGGATTGATTACCGGTAAAAGTGCAGGAGTTGTAACTTTTCCATGTTTTGTATAAAATCTACAGATTCTGCCTGAGGCATCTCTATTTTTTATTTCAAATTTCATAAATTACTCTGCTAATAGTAATTAAAAGAGAGCTATTTAGCTTTGGTTGCTATAAAAAATCTATATACATTAATTTTACCAATTAAT
Source organism: Thermoplasmata archaeon (assembly GCA_030637965.1). Lineage (GTDB taxonomy): Archaea > Thermoplasmatota > E2 > DHVEG-1 > DHVEG-1 > DAOWHD01. The sequence goes on along the minus strand of DAOWFO010000048.1, from coordinate 11,385 downwards.
CATATCGTTTATTAATAAACATTTACTAATTTAATAATAAATTCCTATCATGCACCTAATTGAATTGGGTTAACAATCCTTTTTAGTGTTGCAATTGCAGAGAGTGATGCCATGTAACTAGATTCAGGATTATTTGGATTTGGCATATTTTCTACTTCTGCACGTAATCTACCAAATTTACCATGAGCTAGAATCTTATGACTTATTCTGGTGGCAACAGGATCTGCAACAATTTCAACTTTTGTCTTATCAAGACCTACGCCTGCAATAGATAGATTAGCAGCAACATTAATATTTCTTGGATACATTTTCACTGCATCTCTTGCACTTCCTTCAAAAACAACAGTTCTTTTATTAACACTTTTTCCCAAAGATTTTGGAGATTTTGTGGTTACAAGAGTTACTTCATCTATAATATCAACACTTGCTGACAATATTCCATCTATTCCGCACACTGCACCAGATGGAAGATAAATTTTGCAATGTTTCTTTTTGGCGATTTTTTCGAGTTCAATTCTAAATTTATCTTCAAATAGGCACCCAACACTCATAATAATTATATCTTTATGAGCGTTGAGTATACTACTAGCGTATTCTCTAACTGCTTGTTGTGATGCAGCTTCGAATACAACATCTATTTTATCCAAATAATCTAATACAGGTTTAATTTCTGCAATCTTAATAATTTTACAGAGGTTCTGCTCTGCCTTCTTATCGATGTCAAAAAGATATATTTTTTCAATCTCATCAATAGTTTCAGCTGCTTTAGCGACATCACTACCTATTGCACCACAACCAATTATTCCAAGCTTCATTTAAACCAAAACCTTAAAACTATAGCTCAATATAAAAAATATTGCAATGGATGATTTTGATAGGTTTTTAATAGAAGATCTAGATGAGGAAGGAGATTTGACTTCTGATTCTTTATTCACTGATGAAATTGCTAAGGCAAATGTTATTGCAAAGGAAGATTGTATCATTGCAGGATTGGAAGAATTGGTAATTATTTTTAATAAGACTGGATTACAGACTAAATTGAATTTTAAAGATGGCGATTTCGTAACTAAAGGTGCAATAGTGGCCACAATAAATGGATCTATACGTTCAATTCTTAAGAGTGAAAGATTAGCTTTAAATTTTATTTGCAAAATGAGTGGTATTGCTACAGAAACAAAAAAACTTGTTGACAAATGCATGGTCATAAATCCAAATATATCAGTGGCAGGTACAAGAAAAACCACGCCTGGTTTCCGTAAATATGAAAAAAAAGCTATTGTTTTAGGTGGAGGGGAAGCACATCGATATGGTTTGTATGATGTAGTATTGATCAAAGACAATCATATAAAAGGTGCTGGTTCGGTTATAAAAGTTATTGAACAAATAAAAAAGAAGGTTACTAATAAAATTATTGAGATTGAAGTGGAAAACGAGCGAGATGCATGTACTGCTGCAAGAATGAATGTTGATGTTATCATGTTGGACAATTTTAAACCTGAAAATGGAGAAAGAATCGCAAAAAAAATCCGAAATATAAATGGCAGGATTCTTATTGAGACATCTGGCGGAATAAATAATAAAAACATAATTAAATATGCATCATTTGCTGACCGTATTTCATTAGGTTATCTTACACATAGCATTAAAGCAAAGAATTTTTCTTTGGAACTGATTTGATGAAATTCCATTCTTAGGAAATATTTAATAACCAATATTACTTTACAATATTATAGGAAAAATAATTATAACAATGAATTGAATTTATTGTTATTGTTGTGAGGGTATGGTGGTTTAGATGAAGAAGCTTATAGAAGAAGTAGTTGAAAATGAAAAAAATAAAAAAACCAAGCAAACTAAGAATAAAAATTCCACAAAAAAATCAAATAATGAAGATAATATTTTAACAAATTCTATCACCCGTGGTGTCGAAAATCGTGAATTAGAAAAAGTTTTAGCCAGCTTGACAACAACAATTAAAGTTGTTGGTTGTGGTGGAGCAGGTACCAATACAATTGCTAGATGTTTTGAAGGTGGCGTTACTGGAGGAGATTTAGTCGCAATAAATACGGACGCTCAACATTTGTTAGCGACTGGTGCACCTCATAAAGTCCTTATTGGAAGACATCTTACTAGGGGTCTTGGAGCTGGTTCTATACCTAGGATAGGTGAGGATGCTGCAAGGGAAAGTGAGCAGGATGTCCGTTTAGCTGTCGGCCATTCTGATATGGTTTTTGTAACCTGTGGACTTGGTGGAGGTACAGGTACAGGATCAGCACCAATTATTGCTCAAATTGCTAAAGAAACCGGTGCTTTGACTATTGGTGTTGTAACTCTTCCTTTTAGTGTTGAAGGTCTTGTTCGGATGGAAAATGCCGAGGCTGGCTTGAAGCGTTTAAGAGAAACCTGTGATACTGTTATAGTTATACCAAATGATAAGTTACTTGATGTAGTTCCAAATCTTTCATTGAATGCTGCTTTTAAAGTTGCAGATGAAGTGCTTATGAGATCTATCAAAGGTATTACAGAAATGATTACCAAGCCTGGACTAGTAAATCTTGATTTTGCAGATCTAAAGACAGTTATGAAAAGAGGCGGTGTTGCTATGATAGGTCTTGGAGAAGCTGAAGGCGAGAACAAAGCTGTAAATGCTGTTGTAGAAGCTCTTAATTCTCCATTACTTGAAGTTGATATATCTGAAGCTACTGGTGCTTTGGTTAATGTAACAGGTGGTGAAGATATGACAATTAGTGAAGCCGAGCGTGTTGTTGAAGAAATATATTCAAGAGTAGATCCAAATGCTCGTATAATCTGGGGAACAACCGTTGATACTGAATTAAAGAGAAATATTCGAGCAATGCTTGTAATTACTGGTGTTAAATCAAAACAAATTCTAGGTCCATCACAGAGATCATTTGAAAATGAGGAATTCGGTATTGACTTTGTAGCATAAACTGATTTAATTAATCATTATTTATAAGCGTCTAATGGACTATATTTCCAAATTGATGGAAGATGATGTCAAACGAGGTAAAAACCTCCAAATTCTTTATATATGGCTACTTATTTGACCATTTGTTTATTAGAGGTGTCAATACATGAAGAAAACTGGAGATCATAGAGGCATCGTTGACAAAGCCTGGGATTTACAAAATAATATAGAATCACGACAAAAAAGGATTGGTAAAGGTAAATATGGACGGGTTCTAAAAATGGCCCGTAATCCTACTAATGAAGAATATGCAAAAACTTCGAAAATAACTGGTGCTGGTATACTGATTATTGGTGGAATTGGATTTCTTATTTATTTATTATCCACACAAGTTGCTCCTTGGATTGGAGAACTTCTTGGATTGATTTGAAAGGTGTAATGTTATGCAGAATATGGATTTTGAGGATTCTAATGAAGAAAAGACAAAAATATTTTCCGTAAAAACACAGGTTGGAAAAGAACAAAATGCTGCGGATGTTGTTAATAGTAGAGCAGAAAAATCGGATTTACAGATTCCATCCATACTTGCAACACCAGAACTTAGAGGATATATTTTTCTTGAGGGGTATGATAAAGAACGCATAAAAGATATGATTAAAACGGTTTCTTATGCTAGAAATATGCTTGATGGCGATATACCACTTGATCAGATAGAACATTTTCTTGTACCAACTTCTGCAGTGGCAAAGATTGCAGAGGGCGATGTTGTTGAAATGGTTGCAGGACCATTTAGAGGCGAAACTGCAAAAGTTACTCACATTGATGACACAAAGGAAGAGATTACAGTAGAACTCTTTGAATCCGTTGTTCCAATACCAATTACAGTTAGAGGAGAACAAGTAAGAGTAATCAAAAGGAAAGAAGAAGAAAATGAAAAGGAGGAGGAATAGATTACCATGGCAGAAACAATTGAAGCATTAGTGGAAGGAGGAAAAGCTTCAGCAGGTCCACCACTAGGTCCTGCGCTTGGCCCTATGGGTGTAAACATCATGCAAATTATTAATACTATTAATGAAAAAACCAAAGATTTCGATGGGATGAAAGTTCCAGTAAAAGTTATTGTTGATTCAAAAACCAAAGAATTTGAAGTTGAAGTAGGTACCCCACCTGCTGCATCATTAATACTAAAAGAGCTGGGTGTAGAAAAAGGATCTGGGGCACCATCAACACATAAAATTGGCAATCTTACTATTGATCAAGTTATTAAAGTTGCTAAGATGAAGTATGATAATCTTTTAGGGAAGGAACTCAAACAAAAAACAAAAGAAATAATTGGGACTTGTGTCTCTCTAGGTGCTAATGTAGAGGGAAATCCCCCTCGGAAAATTCAGAAAGCTATCGATGAGGGTGAATACGACTCTAAATTTGTTTAATTGTAAGCCAATATGAGTTTAACAATGTTCAATTATTGAGATTTCTTTTTTTTGCTTTTCATTTTTTTATACTTAATCCATGTAACCTTGTCAATGGTTGTCATCAATTATTTATTTATAATTGTTTTTGAAGTTTAAATTCAATTTCATTGAGTTTTTTTCTTATTCTATGAATTTTTTCGATCTTTTCTATGATTTCTGTATTTATCATTATTTAACTCCTAAATTTATTAGCTGTTTTAATTAATTTTAATCATGTATATCACTATTGACAAAACGACTTTTTGTTTTTACATTTTGCATTTTTGAGACAATAGTTAGATTATTCCCAGATTTTTTTATCAAATTATTTAATTTTATAGTTATTTCATTCATTGTATATCACCTCCGTTTATTGTGAATACTGTATCTTTACACACTAGTAATTAAAAGAAGTCAATACTTGATTGATATTTCAAAGGAAATATCAATACAAAAACTAGATTTATTAAACCAGTTGTAATGTACTTTTATATTGTAAATATAGTCTTGGTGTGTATTTATAGTTTTGCAATATCTATAAAATCTAACATTAAAATGTAGGGGTGGCGTGCATATAAACCGTTTTAAGGCATTATCTCTTCTTATTCCCTCAGAGAGAAATAGGTTTATTTCTGTCTTATGCGTGGTGTTTTTTTGATACGAGCTGGCATTTTAGGTTTCTTTATACGTTTTTTATTCTTCTTTTTTAATTCTCCTTTGAAACGATCGATGCTCATACCTTTTTCAATATGGTGTTTTTGCCTCTCTTTTTTTCTTTCCATTTATTTCACTTTATCCTTGTATCCTTTCAAATCGACAATTTCACAAAAATCTTTTTAAGAAACATCCTTGAATTTTTCTGAAGCAGGTTCTCCTCCAATTCCCCAATGTGTTTTAGGTATTTCATGTACTATTACTTCAACAGCTTGTTCAGGAATGCCTAAATCTACAAAAACTTTTGTTATTTCTTTAATTACAATTTTAGTTTTTTCTTTACCAAAACCCTCCCATAAATTTACATGAACTATTGGCATTTTTCCTCCTACAAATCTAACATAAGGTTTTTACGAAGTCTACCTTTCTTAAATCAGTATAATTCAATGCTTTATAATCCTATTTCCACCCTGAAAACATAGGGTTACAGGGGAAAAAACACCTTTTAAGGCATTATCACTTCTTATTGTCTCCTTAGAAAATAGAAAAAAAGAGGAGATGGGAGGGGAAGTATGGTCGGGTGAGGAGAATAACGAAAATAAGACCCTCGCATCTTGAGTTTGAATTTATTTATTGCTATATTAAATTGAGAAGGGGATTGATGGAAGTACTAATAAATTTAAGCGGTAAAATTATTTTTCTCATGTTGGCTTAAAATTATATCCGTCTAAATCCACGCTGAAAAAACTGTTTAATTGATTTTAACATTCTATTACGTCGGTATTCTAGGGGAATAGTTATGCCCTCGCCCCATGTTTTTTTCTTCGTTATTTCTGAAAGAATAGTGTCTGTTCTAAAATCTGTGGTATCAAAATATGTATAGCCATATCCTGCATATAATGGATCATGCGTGTCACTTCCCCCAGTTCCTCCGAGATTGAATTCCGTTGCAATCTTTGCTGTTTTTAAATTAGTTTTTGGTTGACTACAACTATTAAAAACCTCTATTGCCTGAATTTTTTTCTGTAAAATCTTTAATTTTGTTTTTTTAATACCGGACATATTCCTAAAAAGATGAGGTACAATAGGAATACCTCCTTCATCAATAATTATATCCACAGTTTCTTCAATAGAAAGTTTGCGGGGGATTTTTTTTTTGACATTTAATGCCAATATGTGACCATCTGAAGTTGAAATCTCAATACCAGGAATTACAATGAAATCTTTCGGTGCAATTTTTAATGTTTTAATACATCCTTCAATATTATTGTGATCAGTAATGGCCATACCCTGCAATCCCTTTTTTTTTAGTGATTTAATTAATTCCTTAGGTGTTCCTATTCCATCCTCCGAATACTTGGAATGAACGTGCAAATCTAGCTTTATCATGTATTACACCTCAGATCTTTTAGATGATAATCTGGAGTGATATTATTAACTTACGCCTGAAAACTTTTTATTTTTTTTATTAGCAGGATGTAGATGAAAAAAAGATAACTCTTTTTACATTTTAATATATTAAATAAACTAATTATAAAGGTATTTCTGACAGTAGAGGTTAATATGATAAGTTAAATATTTTAATTCTGAAAGATACAATAAACCAATATTGTCTTTCTTTTCATAAATGCAATACGTTTTACCTAAAAATAATAATAATAACTAAGTTTTTTAATATTGTGAGAATGAGGGAGACGGAAGGATGGCGAGGTGAGAGATGAATCTTTATAAAAATTTTGTCCCCCATTCTCTTAATTACACATATCATTCTATTTTATAAATATATATAATTTTCTATAAAAATACAATAAGCACCTAATATATTATTGTTAATTTTACATATTATTATTAAACTCTTATTTCATTTCTTAATTATTAACCATAAAAAGTTTTTTATTATACATAATATTGGCATTTTGAAAAAATGGGAAATATTTTAAATACATACTAACATTAGATTATTATAACGTTGGAGTGAGATCTATGAAGGTTTTAAAAATTCCTAATTTTGTTTTGTGGATTGGATTAATACTTTTTATTTGTTTGACAATATTCCTGTTTATTTTTAATATTATTTCAATAAATCAATATGAGGATGATTTAAACACTTTAAACTTGAGTCTTGAAGAAAATAATACAAAATTATTAGAAAAGACAGAGAAATTAAACTCCTCAGAATCCTTTTTAAATTCATATCTAAATGGAAGAGGTTACTATTTATCTGCTATTCAAAGCCATAATAATGTTGATTACAAGTATGACGAAGCAATAAAAAGATATGATAAAGGAGATTGGAGCTCTGCCTTAGCTTGGTTTGAAGATTCGGTTAAGTGGTGTACAATCACAGGTGATAAATATAAGGAAACTAATGATATTTTTAATATAACTATTAAATATACATCAAATGAAACCTATCAAAATATAGTTGATACTTACCTAAAAATGATAAATACAAGTTCTAATGCCATAGTTTTCCTATACGAAGCATCAGAATTTTATGTATCTGTTTGTGAATATTATTTAGATGGTAATTATGATGAAGCACGTGATAATAGAGATAAGGCAGATGAAAAATTTACATTTTATGAAAATGAAATGTTAATATTTGAAGACTATCATCAAGATTTACAAAATATTCTTATAGAACTTAGTTAAAATTTTAATTTTGGGAATATCTATATTGATTAAATATAAATGAAAAAATTTTCGTAAATGCGGGAGCCGGGATTTGAACCCGAGTTATAAGCTTGGCAAGCTTAAGTGATACCAGGCTACACCACACCCGCATATATGAATTTAGCGATTATGTAGTGGTAATCCCTTAAAAAGCATTACGATGTTTAAACGCTATAATTAATATTTTATATTAAAGTGAAAAATTTTCAATAATAATTATCTAAATCTTTTCAATGGTTTACTTAGGTGTCGCCTTGAACAAACAGGAACTTCATAAAATCCAATAATTAAGTTTCGTACCTTCTTCCTCTCGACTGCCTTTTTACTTTTTATTTTACACAGTATACATTTATAACCTTGATTTTTACCTTTTGATTTCATATGTTTACCACAATTTGGACAGACAGGGTTTTCTAGTTTCTCAATCTTCTCTGTTAGATATTTTACATTTATTTTTTCAATGTTAATAGTGAGTGGTTTTTCTCTTACACTGCCATAAACCTCTACAAGATCGCCTACTAATAACTCTCTAATAATGTTTCTAAATTGTTTTGTAGGTTCATAAGCTGCACAATCAATCTTTCCAGTTAAATCATTACCTATAGTGAAAATAACATGTCCTCCTTTTATTGTATAGGGATTTTTATAAACTATACCTTCTGCAATAATTGATTGATAAGGCTTTATTTCGCTAATGTTTTTCTTCTGTAGATGATCATCTGTTCCTTGATTTGTCTCAAATATTATCCAGCTATGAACTGGTTCTGATTTTACTATATAAAAGGATTTTTTCAATTCCTCAACGTCATCTCCTCTTAATCCATATAAAATTGGACATGGAGAGTTTGGGGTGATTCTATTACGTTTATTTTTATAATCATAATTATCAAAGGTTGATGGGCATAGTTTATCTATACTTTTTACGGATTTATCGTCTATTGTTCTATCTGTTCCCCATTTTTTTTCATCTCTATATGTGATTAATTCATATGTTTTATCATGGATGGGCAACCAAGCTATTGAGGCAGTGGCACCAATGAGCCCTCTGCCATTTTTGTATCCTTTGTAATAAACTTTATGAAATTTCAATAATTGTTTAATTTCTTCCAATGGTACAATCCTTTTTACGGACCATTCATAGGCTTCAATGGATGGGCGTCTCTGAGATATAACATAACCTGGATTTGTGTTTTTATTTTCCAATTTCGCATATTTTTCTATAGTACTTTTTACAATATTTTCAATTTTTTTTACATTCAATTCTTCATGTAACTCAGTCTTTTTACCAATAAGACAAAAGATTTCCTTATTTTCTATCTCCCCTATTTTAATTTTTTTTCCTGTAGATATTCCTACCTGTAGAGAAACTGCACCGTTACCCCTCGTTTTCCAGGGAATATTTGGATTTAATCTTACAAGTCTCGGATATCCTAGTAGATCATAGTTCTCATCAGTCAGTTTTTTTATGATGATTTGGGCTACATGGGTTGTACATCCACCATTTCTTGAATCTGTATCGTCTATTCCTATCCAGATGTTCTCACTCCCGATATTATTAAATAATAAGTCTTTCTATATCCTTGATATACAATGAATAGAGCAGAGCTGGTTAAGAACATTAGAGAAATCATGAGTAATGCAGGGTTCTATGTCTCCGATCTATACTCTATGCGTCCAATAGGTTTTGATTTAATTGCAAGAAGAGACAACTCACTGCTCATAATTAAAGTTTTGACAAATATCAATGCATTATCTGAGAATGTTGCAAAAGAGTTAATAGTTCTATCTGAACTTTTGAATGGACATCCTTTACTGATAGGAGAACGCAGTGGAGCAGGATTTCTTGAGGGTGATGTAGTATATGATAGATTTGGTATACAGTCTATTTCACCGGAAACTCTTAAAAGCCATCTTCTTGATGGGGCTCCACTTAAAATTTATGCTGCTCCCGGCGGTTTTTATGTTAATCTCGACAATGAAAGACTAACAAAACTTAGACAAAAACAAAATATTTCATTGGGATCTTTTGCACGTTCTGTGAAAGTTTCAAGACGAACAGTAAGGATGTATGAAGAAGGCATGAATGCCCGCGTAGAATTCGCGTCAAGAATCGAAGAACTACTTGGAGATACTGTCACTCTTTCAATTGATATTTTAAGAAAGAACCAGAAAAAACCTCAACCTGAAGAAAAAGAAATAAAACCTTCTTATTCATATGCGCAGACAGACCGAATAAAAGACTTCCAAAGAGAGGTATTTTCAATATTGAAACAAATTGGATATGAGATAATACCAATGGATCGTTGTCCATTTGATGCAGTTAGTAAGAATAAAGAAAGAATATTGTTAACCTGTGTTCATAGATATGATAAAAAATTACTTAGAAAAGCACAAATTGTAAGTAGTATTTCTAAAATAACAGAGAAACAAGCTGTTCTTTTTACAGAAGGGGAGGTTAATAGGACTAATATTGACGGAACTCCTCTTATCATTAAAAAGGAATTAAGAAAAATTAGAGGACCAGAGGAAATAATCGAACTAATTTTAGAACGAATAAGTGACTAGAATTGACCAAACTTTTATAAATAGGATTGTTATTCCCGACAAATACGTTTCCATAACTATATGGAGAAAAAAACATTGTAACTTAAAAATTGGTATCTATGGCAGACAAAAAAATTGTTGATGTTGTTGGAAAAATATTAGAAGAATCCAAGAAATACGATAGAAAATTCAAGCAAAACATAGATGTAGTCATAAATCTAAAAAATGTAGATCTTAAAATTCCTAATAATCGGGTTGATGAAGAAATCCTTCTACCAAACGGTAGGGGTAGTGAAACTAAAGTAGCTCTTTTTGCAAGTGGTGAACTTGCTTTAAAATCAAAAAAACACGTTGATTTATTGATCAAACCTGAGGAAATCGAGGATCTTTCTAGTGATAAAAAAGCTTTCAAAAAAATAGTCGATTCTCACCATTTTTTTATTGCCGAGGCACCACTAATGCCTACTATTGGTAAAACCTTGGGTACTATTCTAGGTCCAAGGGGTAAAATGCCTAAGCCAGTACCTCCAAATGCTGATGTATCTGGATTAGTAAAAAATCTACGTAATACTGTTCAACTTAGATCAAAAGGTAACAAAACATTTCATACTCTAGCTGGAAATGAAGACATGTCTATAGAAGATATTTCTGTTAACATAGGTGCAATTATAAAAAGATTAGAAGGTGTATTGGAACGAGGACGTATGAATATTGGTTCTGTTCATATCAAAACAACTATGGGACCATCTGAGAGGATAATTTAGGGTGTTTTTCATGGCTCATGTTGCAGAATGGAAATATAAGGAGGTAGAAGAGCTTACAAATCTCTTAACAGAAAAACCAGTTATAGGTATTGTTGAGATTGGAGGAATACCTGCCCCCCAGATGCAACAAATGAGAAAAAACCTTCATGGCACTGCTAATGTACATTCATCAAAAAATTCTCTAATATTTAGAGCATTTGATGATGCTGAGAAAAAGGTTGAAGGTATATCGGCTTTAAGAGAGTTAGTAAATGGTCAGACTGCTATTATAACTACAGAGATGAATCCCTTTAAACTTTATAGTAAAATTAAGGCTTCTCGAACAAATGCCCCAGCAAAAGGTGGAGAGACAGCACGGTCAGAT
>DAOWFO010000042.1 GCA_030637965.1 Thermoplasmata archaeon | reverse complement strand
TGTTACATCATTACAGTTACTCTTCAAAAAGGATATAGACATGAAGATTCATAGGAAATTCACGTTGATAGCAATCTTTGTTGGTCTTATTGCATTTTTACTGGGAGCTTTTGTGGGGTAAATTATGTTTAGGAGGATTTGATTTAATGATACAAAACGATTTGGTTGGTGTTGCTATTGTCTATATCTATGTAGCAATCATGCTAATTGTTACTGAAAAGGCTTTACATAAATATCCATCAATGAGTAGAAAAGTTCTTCATATTATGGTGGGAAATGTTGCTTTTTTACTTCCTATTTTTCAAACAAGGGAAGTTATGGTATTTCTGGCGGCAGGGCCTTTTATTATTTTTACATTTCTAATGAGTCCGCATACTCCAATTAAATCTATCAGAGGAAAAACCTCTGCTGCTGGTCATAGTATGGGGCTTGTATATTATTCAATAACTTGGACTGTTCTTGCTTATGTGTTTTTTGATAATATGGTTGTTATTGCAATAGGAATACTTGCAATGTCATATGGGGATGGATTTGCATCTATTATCGGTAGTAAATTTGGTAAAAGAAAATTCAATATTTTTGGTGATGAGAAGAGCTATATAGGATCATTTTCAATGTTTGTTTTCACTTTAATTACAATGATAGTTGCTGTTTTGTTTTATGAAATTTCTTTAACATTTCAGCATTTTATGTTTCTTTCTCTTATAGCATTGGTTGGAGCGGTTATTGAGGGAATTACTCCCAGAGGATTTGACAATCTTTCTGTTCCTTTTGTTATATCCTTTTTGTATTGGTTTTTTATAATAGCGTGAAAGGATTATGCGACTAATAATAGTGGATGGATTAGATGCGGTGGGAAAGGATACCCATGCAAAGTTGATCTACAAAAGATATAAAAATAGAGGTGAGAAAGTCATTATCCGCTCTCATCCTACAACCGATAATTTTTTTGGCAGAAAAGCAAAGAAAGCATTGACTGGTGAAGGTAAAATTGACAAATTACTTGCATCTATCTATTATATGTTGGATGTACTACGCTCAGTTAAAAAATATTATAAGCCAGATAATCCTGGAACACTTATAATGGTTCGTTACCTTATAGGTACTGCATATCTTCCTGAGAGATTGGCTAAAAATGGATATAAATTCTTTGAAAATTTTGTACCAACCTCAGATTATATGTTTTTTTTAGATGCATTACCTGAGGAATTGGTTAAGCGTGTTGAAATGCGAGAACAAAAAGAGATTTTTGAAACTCATGAAGAACTTGTAAAAGTGAGAAAAAAAGCATTGATTCTTGTAAAAAATTGGAACATTATTGATACTTCTCACTCAATTGAAGATACTTTTACCAAAATTGAAAATATACTTGACAAACTTGATAAGCAAATATAATTTTTCTTATTAGAAAACCTTATTTAAATATTAGTATCAAATCAAATAAAATTTATATAATAAAATTTATATACTAATATGATTATTATATATTATTGGATGGGGAAGTTATCCTAATTTTATCCCATCTTTCCTCACCACCTTCATACTTCCCCGTCCATAATTTTTCTGTCATTTTTTAATTGTAAATTCGTATATACAAAGCAGGAAAATACCTTCTACTTATGGGACTTTATCTATGGTATTGTTATGACAATTATCTATTTGAAATTTATTATTTTTATTTTTTTAACATTAATTATTATTCATTGCAAATGAGAAGTTTTTTAATTATCTCAAAATTTTTTAGTGATATATTCTAATACAGATTCAAAAACTTCTCGGCCATCACCAAAATTATCATTTAAACCAGTGTTTGACCAATCGGGATGCTGATGTTTGTAAAAGCTTCTCTCTGGATGAGGCATCATACCAAATACGTTGCCTTGATGGTTACATATACCTGCAATATTTGAAATAGATCCATTAGGATTCCATGGATATCCAGAGTATTTTCCATCTGGATTAACATAACGAAATACGACTTGATCATTTTCTTCAAGTCGTTTAATATATTCTTCTTGTTTATCCAATGGAAATAATAGTTTACCTTCTACATGTGCACTTGGAATTAACCTGATTTCATTTTTTGGAATTTTAGAGGTAAAAACACAATTGCCACTATTCTCATGTTTAAGTAGTGAGGGTCTACATTCAAATCTGTCAGAATCATTTATATTCAAACAAGCTTCAGGAGTAGGACTGATAATTTTGTCAATCCCGGGTAATAATCCAAGTTCAATCAATACCTGAAAACCATTGCAAACCCCAAGAATTGGGTATTCTTGTTTTACATATTTTTCTAATTTTTTTTGCAGTTTACTCTTAATTCTAGCTGCAAAAATCGCTCCAGCTCTAATATAATCCCCAGCTGAAAATCCTCCAGGTATCATTAGACCTTGATAATCAAAAAGATCCCTTTTTTCATCTTTGTTACAATCTATATTTAATAATTGTTTCAGATGTACAAATTCAGGTTTTGCATTTAGTCTTTTAAAAGCGTAGTATGATTCTTGTTCGCAGTTAGTTCCTTCCATTCTAATAATAGCAATTCTTATGTTTTCTTTTTTCAATTTTTCTACCCTCTCTGTAATAAACTTTCAGATCAAAAGAGGAAATCGTTTAACACTTTTAATAGATTGTCTCAATTAGATATACAGCTTTACAAATGTATTAAAATATTAATTATCGTAGAAGTTTTTTACAATATGAGACCTTGTTTTTAGATTTTATTTAAAAATAACCAATCCAAAAACTTAATAAGTAATGTTTAATTACATATAATTAAATATAGTTAAATATAACTATATGTAGTTATGAGTGATAGATATGGCAGAAGAAAAAGAAGATAAAAAGTTTACAACAATTTCAATACCGTCTCAGTTAGCAGAAAAAATTAAGAAGAGAATAGAAGGAACAGGTTTTCACTCTCTTTCCGCATATGTTACCTATGTTCTGAGAGAGGTTATATCTGGAATAGAGAACGAAGAGGATGATGAAGCCTTTAGTAAAGAAGATGAAGAAAAAGTTAAGGATAGGCTAAGGGCACTAGGGTATTTGGATTAAAAAAGCTGAGGTATATAAAATGCCAAGAGCACACGGTAATAAACTTATAAGCAGACACTTAAAAAAAGAACTGCAAAATTTAAACGAAATAACAAAAATTAAGATAAACACTAACGTCTCAGAAGATTTATTAAACATTGCAAACGGAGTATTCTCACCACTAAAAGGATTTCTTTGTTATAATGATCTTGAAAATGTTGTTAAAGAAAAAAGATTAGAAAGTGATACTCCTTGGACAATACCCATTCTACTGGATTCTGATAAAAAAGATTTGAGTGAAGGGGATACAGTACTTTTAGAAGATAAAGAAAATGGTGTCCGAGCATTATTAGACATTGAAGAAATCTATACATATGATAAAAAAACTCTTTCACAGGAAATATATAGGACTCAAGATGTAAAACACCCTGGTGTTGCAAATATATACAAAATGAGGCAGAAATTCATAGGGGGAAAAATCTCACTTATTGACTACAAATCTAGAGAGTTTGACGACTATAATCTTTCACCAAAAGAAACTCGTTTTTTATTTAAAGAAAAAGGATGGAAAGATATAGTAGCATTTCAGACACGTAATCCACCACATATGGGCCATGAGTATGTTCAAAAAACTGCTCTTACTTTTGTAGATGGAATATTTATAAATCCAATTATTGGTAAGAAAAAAACAGGAGATTTCAGAGACGAGGTTATTCTTAAGTCATACGAGGCATTGATGAAAAATTATTACCTTAAAGAAAGAGCAGTGATGTCAATTCTAAGAACTTCAATGAAATATGCAGGTCCTCGTGAAGCAATTCATCATGCCATTATGCGTAAAAACTATGGGTGTACACATTTTATTGTAGGAAGAGATCATGCAGGAGTATCTAACTATTATGGGCCTTACGATGCACATGATATATTTTCAGAATTCCCAGATTTAGGAATAATTCCTATTTTCTTCCGATCGTTTTCCAAATGTTCAAAGTGTGGTAGTGTTGTTAACGACAAAATATGTCCCCATGACCAAGAATATCACATAAATTTCAGTGGTAAGAAAATAAGAGAGATTCTTAGAAATGGTGAAATACCTTCTGAAGATATGATGCGAAAGGAAGTATCAGAGATGATTTTGAAGTTCGAAAAACCATTTGTTGAATAGATTGTAGGTTATAATAATGCTAGATGAACTACAAGGAAAAGGTCTCATAATACATCATTGGGATGCTGATGGTATAAGTTCCGCTCATCTTTTGTTATACCGATTATTTAATAAAAAAATTGTTAATAAAACACCTAAGCTTGGTAATTATCTCCTAACAGAAAAAGAGCTTAATGAATATTCAAAATATGATTATGTAATTGTTGTTGATATGTCTCTACCTGAAGCAGACGTTCTTAGATTAGCAGAAAACGCAAAGGTATTCATTTTTGATCATCACTTAGGAAATGTTATAAAAGAAGTATATCACAATAACCCGATAATTAAAGGAGAAAATCCAGATATTTATCCCTCAGCTAGTTGGATTGTCAATGATTTTCTAGGTAATAATGTGAATCTATTTTCTTTGATAGGTGTGGTTGGTGATCATGAACAGAGGATAAAAAACAACAAAACCTTTAATAATATTATAAATAAATTTTGTCAAAAAAATAATTTACAATTTGATGATTTATTAAAGATAGTTTATCTTTTAGATACTAATTATAAACTGGGTGATAAAAAAGCAGTAGAAAAAGTTCCACGTCTTCTCTTCGAGTACAAATCAGCTGATAGCATACTAAAAAATATTCAATGGAATCAAAACCTTAGAAAACTGAATAAAGAAATTACAAAACATCTAGAAAGCCCTACAGATGAAATAGATGGAATTATTGTGAAAAAAATAAACACCACTTATAATATAATTTCAACAATAACAAGAAAAGTTGCTTGGGATAGCGGGAAAAATACGATGGTTATCAATACTGGTTTTTTTGATGATAAAGATCAATTGTATGTGAGAAGTACAAAAAATCTTGAATCTATGATCGAGCGTGGAAAAACCCTTGGGTTTAAATGCGGTGGTAAAAAAGAAGTCCTTGGAATAATACTTCCTAAGGATAAAACTGATTCCTTTATTGATGAGATAATGGAATTTCTATCTAAAAATTAAAATGAGAGTGATTAGAAATATGAATGAACAAAGAGCAACAAATGTTGTGTGGCATGATCATAAAGTAGAAAGAAAAGAACGTGAACAACTTTTAAAACAAAAAGGAGTTATTTTATGGTTCACTGGTCTTTCTGGTAGTGGAAAATCAACAGTTGCAAATGAGGTTGCATATAAGTTACAGGAAATGGGAAAACTTGCGTATATACTCGATGGTGATAATATCCGTCATGGATTAAATAAGGATCTTGGGTTTTCTCCTGAAGCAAGAAAAGAAAATATTCGGAGAATATCCGAAGTAGCTAATCTTTTTGCAGATGCAGGTTTGATTACTCTAACTGCCTTTATTTCGCCTTATGCAAAAGATAGAAATTTCTGCAGAAAGTTAGCTAGAGAAGGTAGATTTCTTGAGGTGTATACAAAAGCATCTCTTGAAACCTGTGAAAAAAGAGATCCTAAAGGTATGTATAAAAAAGCAAGAGCTGGTGAAATAAAAGATTTCACTGGCATTAATGCGCCTTATGAAGAACCAGAAAACCCTGAGATAATTATCGATACAGACAATGAGACAGTAGATGAGAGTGCAGATAAAGTCATTAAGAAATTGGAGGATTTAGGATTAATCAAACGGTGAAATTAATGAAACTTGATTCTGATACAAATTTTATTGTATCTGGACTAGAACGATCTGGTACGTCAATGATAATGCAGATTCTTAATGCTGGTGGTATTCCAATAGAGTTTGACAGATCAAGAAAGTCAGATCAGGATAATCCAAAGGGATACTATGAACTAGAGGGCGGGAAAATAATAAATAAACTTATTGATAAATCATTTCAATTTGATAAGTATAAAGGATCGTTCATTAAAATTACAGCATATGGCCTTAAATTTCTTCCAATAAGTCGTTATAAAATTATCTATTCAGAAAGAAATATCGAGGAAATTCTGGATTCCATGGAAGAAATGGCAGGTATAAGAGATAAAGCAAGAGATGAAACAAAAAAAGCATTTATAAAATTGAATAATACGATAAAAGAAACGATATCTGAAAGAAAGGATATTGATGTTTTATTTATTAACTATAATAAGATATTAGCTAATCCTAATCATGAGATTAAAAAGATATTAGATTTTCTTGAGATATCAGTAGGTGATATTGATACAATGGTTAAGGCTATTGATAGAAAACTGTATCGTCATAAGAAATAGTAACACTCAATAACATGGTGTTTGATAATACTTAGACTAAAATGATAATGGATCATACTCTTAAGAAACCCTATGAATCAAGGGTTACCAAAAAAAATATCTTTTTTATATCATTGTCATTTTTTATTCTAATAATTTTTTATTTTATTCCAACACCAGTAGGTTTAACTCATGACGCTCAGATGATGATTGGAATTCTGATCATGGCAGCTGTGCTATGGATAACTGAACCGATTCCACTTGCCGTTACTGGTCTTTTAATTATGATACTTCAACCCTTGCTTGGAATTATTTCTGCAGATAATGTGTTTTCCTCATTTGGCAATCAGGCTATTTTCTTTTTAATAGGTGCATTTATTATTGCTGGTGCTGTTGAGAAATATGGATTACATAGGAGAATGGCTCTTGGCTTTCTACGACGTTTTGAAAGTAGCCCTCGTTTTTTTACATTTGGGATAATGCTTTCATGTGCGTTATTGTCGTTTGTAATTCCGAATCATGGAGTTGCGGCATTGTTTTTACCAATCATTGTATCGATTCTTCTTGCCATGAAAATTGTTCCACGTATGAGTAATTTTGGAAAAATAAGCATGCTTTGTGTTGCTTATGGATGTTCCATTGGTAGTTTAGGTACTCTTATTGGTGGTGCACGTAATCCTCTTACCATTAGTTTTCTGGCAGATATTGGAATAAAGGTATCTTTTTTTGATTGGATGTTATATTCAATGCCTGTAGTGTTTATTTCGCTACCTGTAGTATGGTTTATTTTACATATTTCATTTCCTGTTGAGATCCGTGATATTTCTCTTGCAAAAAAGGAAATTGAAAATCAGGTTGCTCTTGAAGGATCATTGGGTAAACAAGAATTAACAGTTTTATTTGTGTTATGTTTCACTGTGTTTTTATGGATCTTTTTTTCTCAGTATACATACTTTGGTCTTGCGGGTATTGCAATTCTAGGTTGTGTGATATTGTTTTTTACTGGTAGTATCTCTTGGAAGGATGTTGAACAGCGACTTCCGTGGGGAATAATTTTGCTATATGGTGGTGCAATAACTCTTGGTATTGGTATGCAGCAGACAGGTGCAGGTGCATGGATCGCGCATAGTCTCATTGATACTATGGGCGGGAATCCCATATTTGTAATTCTTGGATTAATAATATTTACTGTTATTCTTACTAATGCAATGTCAAATACAGGAGCTGTTGCTGTATTGCTTCCAATTGGTCTTGCAATTGCGACTGAAATACCAGGAGTAAGTCCTCTTCTTTCAGCTATGCTAATAGCTTTAAGTGGTGGTTTGGCATTTATGCTGGTGGTTGCTACACCTGGAAACGCTATAACGTATTCTTCTGGATATTTTTCTACTAGGGATTTATTGAAGGCTGGAGTCATTGCAAATATTGCTTGTATTGGAATTCTGTTTGCTATAGCAATTATCTATTGGAAAGGTGTTTTAGGACTATGAATAATACAAAAATAAAGATAAAAATTAACAACTACTATTCCTATAATGGGTATTGAAGGTCGAGATTGATGCAATATGTTTAAAAAAATATTAGTTCCTGTATCATCAGAGTTTTATTCAAAAGATGTGCTTAAACGATGTGTTTTTCTTGCTGAGAAATATAAAAGTACAGTTGATTTGGTGTATATTATTGAGGAAAAGACTCTTAATCAAACAAAAAAAAGATCTGATGTCCATAGGACCTATCATGATATAATTGAAACCGAACGTGATATCATGAGTAAACAAAGGCAAACTGCAGATGATATTGTATTTGAATATTCAGAATCGTTATTTACAAAGAATAATATTCCTTACGATCATAGAGTAATAAAAGGCGAGTTTAGCGTAGTTATTTCTTCTGAACTGAAAAAACAAGAGTATGATCTTATCATTATGGGATATGGAAGGGGGTGTATGATCAACTATCGGTTCTTAGATAATGTTGATATTCCAGTTTGGATTGAAGCTGGTGGACATCGTAATTCAATTCTTGCAGTGTGTTCGAATCTTGCACCGAATCAAAAAGTCCCAGATATTAGTAGAAGACTTGCT
>DAOWFO010000059.1 GCA_030637965.1 Thermoplasmata archaeon | reverse complement strand
TATTCCAGTATTTATATATAATATAAGAGAGAAAATTGATATAAGCTGCGTTCTTTTTTTTCTAAATTCATTTAATAGAACGGCCCCCATCTTTTCTGATTTTCTAATCGATTTATTCTTCTTAAAAAAGAGTGGAAATAAGATAACAATAATTACGATTACGCCAGCTATTAAAAAGGCATAGGTATAACTAAAGTTTTGTGCAATAAATGCAAGTAAAAAGGAACTAAATGCCATACCAATATGTTGACCTGCAAACATTGATCCGCTTATTTTACCCCTCTCATCCTCATGAGATGTTTCAATTGCCCAAGCATCGGCAGCTACGTCTAGAAAAATTACTCCAGAGACACTTACGAAAATAAAAAACGAAAATGGAATCAAGTAAATACCTGGATCGATAAATGCAGATAAGAAAAGACCAGAAGCAAATAAAATACCACCGATAATTATGAATATTTTTCTACCAAATCGATTGAAATAATCAACTAATCCCCCCCAAATAAATTTTATAGACCAAGGTATCATAACTAATCCTATTACTAGAGTAGTAAGTGGAAGAGATACTCCTCTATCAACTAAATAAATAGGTAAAATTACCCATGCTAAGGATAATATAATGCCTTGTATGAAATAAAGATTGGCAAATAGAAGACATTTTAAAAACCTACTTTTTGTAATATCAATCATTAACTAGTTTCTACCCCTAAGATTAATTCTTGGTTAGATTATATACTAATTAAATTTAAATAATTTCCTTAAAATATATATTACAACTTCATGAAAAATAAAAGTTTATTTAAATTCAAAAGAAAATATCGTTTATTCCATTTTTTCCAAAGAATATTCATCAAATGTGATTATAACATGCATACCATATGATATTGTAAAAGCATTCAGAGTTGAAAAACATAAGAATTTGAATAGAATTTAATTCTAAAATTCAAAAATACAACAGAAATTTATAAATAGGGGAGATTAATTAGGGGCAAACGCAATTGAATAAAAACTTAAGTTTCATGTTTTATTTATAACTTTTGAAACAGTGATTGTTTTTGTTCTTTTGTAAGATGAAAAAACTCCAAAATTTAGGAGGTAGTGAAAATGAAAGGAAAAGTAAAATGGTACAATGCAAGAAAAGGATATGGATTCGTGGAAGGCGAAGATGGAAAAGATGTCTTTGTTCATAACACAGCCTTACCCGAGGGAACCTTTTTGAATGAAGAGGACCAAGTTGAATATGAAATCGAAGATTCAGACAGGGGACCCAAAGCAATAAACATAAAAAAGTTGTAAAAACTTATTAGTTTTTTAATGTAATTATTGAACGTTAGGATAATTTGTTTTACTCTTTTTAATTGTTTTTTAGAAGGGCATTTGCCCTCCTTATTTTTTATTTATTAAAATTTTTTTACTGTAGAAAAATCTTCATTTAATAAAATTACAATTTTAGGATTAAGTGCAAAATTCTTTAAATATTACAATAGTTCTAGGTGATATGGATTATCCCTTAACTGAAGCTAGAAAAGAAATCAAAACTAATTTAAAAAATGTATTAATTCAATTAGAATACAAGTTTGAACCAAAACTAGAGATACCATCTGAAGAGCTAGGTGATTTTTCATTTCCTTGTTTTACTTTAGCAAGCCTAATTAGAAAATCACCAAAAGATATTGCAGAAGAAATTGCTACGAGAATAAAAAAGGGTAAATGGATAAATAAAGTTAAAACTATAGGAGGATATGTAAATTTCTTTATTGATAAGCAAATTCTTATTACCTCCACCCTTAAATCAATCTATAATAAAAAAGAAGATTATGGAAACCTTAAAAAGATAAATGAGAAGGTAATCATAGAACATACATCAGCCAATCCAAATGGTCCCTTGCATGTAGGTAGAGCAAGAAACCCAATAATAGGTGACACACTTGTAAGAATTTTTAAAGCTGCGGGATTTGATGTAGAATCACAATTTTATCTTGATGATATGGGTAAACAAGTGGCAATACTAACTTGGGGACTTGGAAATTTAAATTCAAAAGATATTCCAATATCTAAATATAATAAATCAGACCACAAATCTGTTGGATTTTATCAAATAGCTAACAAGCTTATGAAAGATGATGAAAAGATTTCTAAGGAGATTAGTAATATTATTAAAAAGAGTGAGAATGGAGAATTAAAAACTTTAAAACTTGCACATAAAGCCTATACTCCTGTTCTTAAAGGCATAAATAAAAGTCTTCAACGTATTAACATTACTATTGATAGATACATCCCCGAATCAGATTTTGTAAAAAATAAAAGCGTTGAATTTGTTGTTGAAAAATTAAAAAAATCTAAGTATTGCGGAAATGAGAATGGAGGACTATATTTAGATTTAGAATCTTTTGGAATTCATGGGAGAAACACCAAATTTTTTTTCACAAGGAGCGATGGTACAACTCTTTATGCAACTCGTGATATTGCATATCATATATGGAAGGGAAAGCATGCTGATAAGCTGATAAATGTACTTGGTGAAGATCATAAACTTGAATCAAAACAAGTTGAAATTGCATTGAATTTGTTGGATGTAAAGTCTATACCAAAACCAATTTTTTATGCTTTCGTCTCTATGGCTGGTGGAAAAATGTCCACTAGACACGGAAGAGTTGTTTACCTTGATGATCTCATTGAAGAGTGTGTTAAACGTGCATATGAAGAAGTAAAAACAAGAAAGGGGTTAGAATTTTCTGAAGCAAAAATGAAGGAAATATCTGAAATAATAGGAATCGGAGCGTTACGATATAACATAATTAAAGTACAACCTGAGAAAGATATTGTTTTCAAATGGGAAGATGCTTTAAATTTTGAAGGAAATGCTGCACCTTTTATACAATATGCTCATGCACGAGCATGTGGAATATTGTCAAAAATGGAAAAAAATAAGGGTATTAAAGATCCTGACCTCTTTTCACTCAAACACGATTCAGAATTTAATCTAGTAAAAAAGTTAGCAGAGTTTCCAATAATTATTGATGATGCATCCAAAGGTTTCAAACCACACATTATTGCTACATTTCTGTTTGATATCGCCTCTCGATTTAATCAGTTTTATAGAGATTGCCATGTGATATCAGAAAAAAATATTGAACTAAAAAAGGCTAGACTTTCCCTTGTAAATTCAACTAGAATAGTTCTTAAAAATGGATTATATCTATTAGGTATTATGGCACCTGAAGAAATGTAATTATCAAATTCAATTTTTATTTTAATTAATTATGTCTTAGAAAATTTGTATCAAAAGTTATTTAACCATAATTTCATAAATAAAATATTTTATTACCCTTTATGCAATATAAACATGCAAATTACAGTACTTTATTAAATAAGATAACAAATATTGACACACTTTTTGTTGGAGATTATACGCTTGATCCTTATCAAAACTGTGAGTTTAGATGTAGATATTGTGATTCATCATTTGATGATACAATCTATATAAAAGAAAATTCCTTAAAACTACTTGATAAAGCAATCAAGAAAATTGAAAAGGGCACTATTATTGTTGGCTCTGCTGTGGATCCATATCAAAAAATTGAACAAAACCAAAAGATTACTAGAAATGTTTTAAAAATTATAAAGAATAATAATTTCTCAGCTCATATCCTTACAAAATCAGATCTTGTTTTGAGAGATATTGATATTTTATCTAAAATTGATGGATGTATCGTAACTATAAGTATAATCTCTCTTGATGAATCAATATTAAATATTTTTGAAAAAAATGTTCCTTCATCCAAAGAACGCATGAATATCATAGAGAAACTCTCAGAAAATGGGATAAAAACAGGTTTGGCAATTTTACCCGTATTACCATATATTGTAGAAAAAGAATTTGAAGATATTATAAAAATAGCTAAAAAAAATAGTGCACATTACCTTTTGCATAAGTGTCTTGAACTTAAGGGTGATCAAAAAACGGTTTTTTTTAAAATCCTTAATAATTTAAATCCAAATCTAGTAAAAAAATATGGTGAATTATATAATGACAGTTATATGCCAAATCAATCTTATATAATGAAAGTGAAAGATATAATAGATCAATACTGTAAAAAGTGGAATTTACCAACTAAAATTTAAATAAAATGAAATCATAAAATTTTCCTTTTTTTATCAAATCTTCAAATCATTTTTCTAAATTCAATAACATCACCTTTATGTTTAAACTTATACGATAAATTTTAGAATTTTCCGTTTTACAAAAACATTCATCTTTGATTAATAATTTAATGTAAATCTTTTTTTAAAATTTTTATAAAAGAAATTATAAAGTTTCAATACCTTCAATCATATGTGATGATTTTTGGAAATAGGAGATGTCCAATTGTTTCCAATCATCACAATCAGGATGACCTGTCTCATTTCGTCTTCCGTCGGAATAATCAAGTAAAAGACCATAATCTTTACCCCATAAGATACGTAAATGAGGTGCTGGTCGATACATCCAATGATAATTCATGCAACTCTGATAATTCCTCCAATAATCAATCGCCTCTTTACTTGCATTATCAATCCCTTCACAATAATCTATGAGATTACAGGTATGTCCTGTTTCATGCATAACCTGAATAGATTGAACAATTCTGCGCATTCGAGGTTCAATATTAAATCCACGGAACAGCTTTAATAAAAAGTTTGGTGATGCACCAACTGCCATAACATCATACCATCCTTTATAATCTTGTGGATGTGCCCAACCAGCATCAAATACCATAACTAGATATCTAAAAATACCCTTCCGATCGTCATCAAAATGATATTTATAATACTCAGATATAATACCAGAAGCTTGATCAATATATACATCGATATTATCAAAATATTCTCCACCACCGCCCATCCTTCCATCATCAATATGGACAGAAATAGAATTCGAAGTATTACGCGCCCTCTCATATCTTCTTAGACTAAATTTTTCAATAAGAAGTTGCTGTGATTCCTCCCAAAAAACATAATCTGGACCAAAGATTTTTCCTTGCATAAAGTCCACTTCGATATAAATCTCCGGCTGGAAAGGACTAGCCAGCCATTTTTCCATTTTATATTCTTCAATATTATCTAAGCCATCAAAATCAGGATCAAGGTATGAATGGTTATTACTGACATTAGTAGGATACCCCCATTTCCATTCCCAAGTATTTGGAATACCATCTTCATCTGAATCAATTTTTGAATCATCCTTCATTGGATCAGTTTTAAGAATATTCACTTCCGTCCAATAAGGAATACCATCACCGTCATAATCTTTTAGACTAATATCAAACCAAACTTCATAATTTTCACCATTAAAATGCCCGTACCCATCACGATCATCGACGTAATCATCTCCCGTCCATCGTCCTTCTTTTGAGTTGAATTGTAACTCAATTTTTTCAGCTTCAATATTTGTTGTTCTAAATAATTTTTGTTCTATATCAAAAATTGTTAATTCGATATTGATAAGTCCTTGATCTTCATCAATAGCTGCAAATTGTTCCCAACCACGATATCCAGTATCCCACCCTGTAAAAGATGGATTTTCTGAACTAATATCATTTATGGTTAGGTTAAAAGAAAAACTGGGTTGTTTCTTCCATGCAGATCCTCGTTTTCTCATAACTTCTTCAATGCCATGTTTTCTTATCCTATGAATTTCAAAACCAACTGCAGGGGGAGTCAAGGGACTAATACGATCATCAATTTGGAAAACCTCAGATTCATTACTAATTAGTTTTTTCTCTTCATAGAAAAATTCATAGAAAATAAAAATACTAAAAACAAATATACATATAATAACTATAATAGATATTCCAATAATGATACTTCGTTTTTTACGATCTAACATATATTGCCCTTGTTTTATTGAATATATTAATATGATATTTAATTTATATATAAAATTATCTATCCATTATGATTAATATTTATGATATTTTTTGATACAATGATATATTTAACAAAAGTTTATATTATGATTTATAATTTGAAATTCGATGAGTGTTCTTATTTATGAAAATAGTTTCGAAATAGATGCATTTCATTTAGAATTAACTAACATCTCTAATTTGGCGTTTTAATATTAATTCTCCATGCGATTCATCCCACAAACTAAAGTTTGGGGATTTCTCGCTTGGATCTAGGTTAATTTTTTTTGTAGTAAAATCGTAATCAGCAAACCATTTTTTCTGTGAGAAATGATCCCCTTAATTGAAAATATTTTTTCTATGAACCTGTCATTTACAGTGAGTTTACCATTAATATCTGAACTTGTCCTAAAAATTACTTTAGCATTCTTTTTCATAGATT